>JASLCD010000214.1 GCA_030146295.1 Chryseobacterium sp. | reverse complement strand
CGTTTCGGGTCAGATGCAGATCGGCTGTATTGATTTCTTCTAAGATATTTTCAATATTTGCTCCACTGATAAATTTTGAAAACCCCGCCCAGTTGAAGCCATTGGCATCAATCTTTTTATATACCAGATTTTCGGACTGATAATTCTGAAGCAATGCCAATCTGAAGATTTCAGCACAATAGTTCAGAAAATTTTTCTGCTTTTCCCTGTTCCATCCGGCAATTTCTCTTGCCCAGAGAATGATACTCCTCAGGTACTCAGGTTTCTTTTTTACCATAAAAGCATCTCTCACCCATTGCACAAAGAGCTTTTCAAATTCATTGGTTTTATCTCCGGAATTAAGCAGTTTTATGGCATTATTAAGATCTCCCTGCGCTTCATGAACAATCTCTCCCACTTTTTCTTCTGAAACAGAAAAGTTATTTTTAAGATATTTTTCAATATCTTCATCATGTATTCTCGGGATTTCTACAATCTGTGTTCTGGAAAGGATGGTAGGAAGGATATCATTGGAACTTTCTGCGGTAAGAAGAATAATCGTTTTTGCCGGGGGCTCTTCTAGAAATTTCAAAAATTTATTTGAAGCCGCGACATTCATTTTATCAGCTCTCCAGACAATGAGGATTTTGGTTCCTCCTTCAAAGCTTTTCAAAGAAAACTTCTGGTTCTGGTCATCTATTTCATCTGCTGAAATAAACAGCTGTTTGTTTTCCGATTCTAGAAAAGCAGTCCAGTCATCATAGCTTGCATAAGGAGAAGCCATGATCATTTCTCTGAATTCATCAAATTTATTCTTGCTTAAAGAGTTCCTATTGTCTGTAAAAACAGGAAAGCTGAAATGCAGATCCAGGTGATTGAGGTGTTCTACTTTCGCTGCAGCATGTTCGTTTTCACGGTTGAGAATCTCTTTTGCATAAGCCAAAACCATAGGTAGTGTTCCGTATCCCTCTTTTCCTACAAAAAGCTGGGCATGGCTCACTCTGTTTTCGGCAATGCTTTCTCTAAGAAGTTTTTTCAGATTCGTCTGTCCGGCGATGTTCTCCCAATTCATGTTTCAAAGATAAAAAATCTTATTTCAATTTATAAAATTAAGTCTGCTTAAAATACATAAAACTACAGATTGTAAATTTATAAACAGCATCATCCTATTCTATCATAGGAAATATCAATAATAAGATTAGAATAAAACTTAAAATTATATTTTACACAATTTAATTTTAAACAATAAATTTACAGCGTGAAATTTTTCGTAAATTGATTACTGTTTCACATCAATTTCAAATAGTAAAAAATCAGACACCAATGGATACAAACCTGGAACAAAAAATCAAAGGGATATTTCAACAGCAGAAAGCCTTTTTCAAAACCAATCAGACCAAAGATATTGAATTCAGAAAAACACAGTTAAGAAAATTCCGTGAAGTTTTCTTACAACATACAGATGCACTTTGTGAAGCTTTATCTATTGATCTGGGGAAAAGCAGAAAGGAAGCAGAATATGTGGAAATACAAATTGTCATCAGTGAACTGGATTATTTTCTCGAGAATATTGACGAATGGGCAAAACCAACTTCTGTACCCTCGAAACCACATCCATCCGGAGCAGAAGTGGTAAGCCAAGTAATGTATGAACCTTATGGGGTTACATATATTATCGGCCCCTTCAACTACCCTGTTCAGCTCACTTTCAGCCCGCTTATCGGTGCTTTGGTTGCCGGAAATACGGCTATTCTAAAACCTTCTGAAAATACACCGCATGTTGCCCAGGTACTTGAAGATATTGTAAAAGAATCTTTTGATGAATCTTATGTAGCAGTCATTCAGGGAGCTATTGAAGAGAATACACTCTTATTAAGTCTTCCTTTTGATTATATCTTCTTTACGGGAAGTCCGAACGTTGGTAAAATTGTGATGAAGGCGGCTGCAGAACAATTGATTCCTCTTGCTCTGGAACTTGGAGGTAAATCACCAACGATAGTTCATAAAGATGCTGATCTGGATAAGGCGGTAGCAAGAATATCTTACGGAAAGTGGATTAATTGCGGACAAACGTGTGTTGCACCGGATTATATTTATATCCACGAATCTGTAAAGGATGCCTTTATTGATAAGTTTAAAGCTCATTTAAATACCACTTATGAAGGTCAGTCATTAGGAAAAATAGGGAAAATAGTAAGCCAAAATCAGATTCAACATTTAGCCGGTTATTTGGAAGCAGCACCCGAAAAAGTAATCTATGGGGGCAGCTATGATCTGGAAACCCGTCATTTTGAAGCTACTTTAATGGATCATATCACTTGGAATGACCAGGTAATGCAGCAGGAGATCTTCGGCCCTATCCTACCTATCATGACGTATAGTGAGATTAATGAGGCTTTGGAAGAGATCAACAACCGCCCGAAACCACTGGCATTATATGTTTTCACAGAAAACCAGGAATTTGCAGAGCATGTTTTACATCACACCACAAGCGGAGATGCCGAGATCAACAGTACAATTATCCATGTAGGTTCACATTATTTACCTTTTGGAGGAGTAGGAACTTCAGGAATGGGGAAATATCATGGAAAATTCAGCTTTGAAAGCTTTAGCCACAGCCGTTCTGTCTTACAGGTAAAATAATATATACAAATCATATATAGTAAAGATTTAGACTGTTCCTTGCAGAACAGTCTTTTTTTATGATAACAGAATTGATATTTTAACAGATGAAAATTTGCATTTTTCTTTGAAAGAAAGGCCCTTAACAAACTTTAACCACATATAATTTTTACAATTCATTAATATTTAAGATATTTGCGCATT
>JASLCD010000189.1 GCA_030146295.1 Chryseobacterium sp. | reverse complement strand
CGGAGATCCGTACGGAGCTTCACAACAAATTGGATGAATTTGCCGTTCACAATTCTACATTAGAAGAGGTTTTCGAAAACAGAGAACAAATTGAGATCTCTAAACATTACGAAAAGCTTCCAAAGCCAACTTCAATTGCTATTGAAGAGTGGTTAAACGAAGATGTATATTTCAGAAAAACAGAAGAAAGAAAATAATCATCTGTGTTTTTTATAAATGAGGGTCATAAAAGAAATTAGTTCTTTTATGACCTTTGTTGTTTTAAAGCCTGATTGTGTGGGAAAAAATAAGTATTTTAGTATTTCAAAAAATTAAAACTCAATGAGTGTTTCCGGTAAAAAGATACTTATCGCCGTCTCTGGTGGAATTGCGGCCTATAAAATTCATTTTTTGATAAGGGATTTTGTGAAAAAAGGAGCAGAAGTACAGGTCATTATGACGCCCGATGCAGAACATTTTGTGACGAAACTAAGCCTGTCTACACTATCAAAAAAACCTGTGTATTCAGAATTTTACGGCGATAACGGAACATGGAACAGCCATGTGGAAATGGCACTCTGGGCAGATGTTATGATCGTAGCTCCCTGTACAGCCAATACATTGTCTAAGATGGTCCACGGGATGTGTGATAATCTGGTTATTGCCACCTATATGTCTGCAAAGTGCCCGGTTTTCATAGCGCCTGCAATGGATCTTGATATGTATGCACATCCTTCTACAAAGAAAAATCTGGAACTTGCAGAAAGTTTTGAACACATTATTATTCCTGCAGAGAACGGAGAACTGGCAAGCGGACTGATCGGGCAGGGAAGAATGGCAGAGCCATCAACTATTTTTAATACTGTTGAGCATTTTTTTACAGCAGGCAGCCACGTCAAAAGCCTTGAAGGAAAAACTGTTTTAATTACAGCGGGTCCTACCTATGAAGCCATAGACCCCGTAAGGTTCATCGGAAATCATTCCTCTGGGAAAATGGGATTTTCTCTGGCTGAAGAAGCTTCTAAAAGAGGAGCTAAAGTTATTCTGATTTCAGGACCCAGCTTCCAAACCATCAATGACCCCAATGTTCAACTTTATAAAGTCACTTCAGCAAAAGAAATGCTGGCAAAAGTATTTGAATTTTATGATACCATAGATATCGGTATTGCAAGCGCTGCGGTGGCAGATTATGCACCAAAAGAAGTGGCGAAAGAAAAGATCAAGAAAAATGATGATAACCTGACAATTGAGCTGGTAAAAAATCCGGATATCCTTAAAACCATGGGTGAAAAGAAAACGCATCAGTTTTTGGTGGGGTTTGCTCTGGAAACCCAAAATGAAGAGGAAAATGCAAAAGGAAAACTGGAAAAGAAAAACCTGGATATGATTGTACTAAATTCTCTTCGTGATGAAGGAGCAGGTTTTAAAAACGATACCAACAAAATTAAAATATTTACCAGGACGGAAAAGAAAGAATTCAATCTGAAATCTAAAGACGATGTAGCGAAGGATATTCTTAATTTCGTTGAATCTCAAATGAATCAGTGATTAAAAATTACTGAAAATATATAATCATAAGATAAAATTCGGGCGGTTTAACACAGTTAAACCGCCCGAATTCTTTATATAGCATACTGTAAACTATCTCTTTATCAATTTAGTGGTGTGCTTTCTCAAATTGGTCACTATATCTAAGAGGTACATGCCGGAAGGAATACTCTGAACATTGATAAGTGATGTATTGTGAGTGGAAATTTGTCTGCCATTTATATCATATATCACCACTTTTATAATCTTTTCCTGATTGCTTAATTTAATATTAACCTCAGTACTTGCCGGGTTTGGATATATTACTATTTTATCATGGCCTGCAATATTTTCTTCGTGAGTGTTTAAAGTACTTATCTGATCCGTAGTGAAAAGCTCTTCACCATGAGTATTATAGAGATCAGCGCTAAAATACATTTTAGAATTATAGGTAAACAGGGTTCTTATCCAAAGATAATTAGGCTGCTGCAAAACCTGATTGTTGGCTGCAAAGCTCAGTTCCTGATAGCTATTGGAGCTTCCATTTGTTTTGAAAACCTTTTGTAAAGAAGATATACCATATAATTCATTATTCATACAATTGAAGTTTGAATATCCCTGAGTTCCTGTTGCCACAAGAATAGAACCTGCAGCTGTTCCATCCGTTCTGAATAATTTTTGTCGTTGATAATCAACAAAATAATCGTAGTTTCCGCATTTTTTCATGACATACGCTCCTTCAGAATTAATCTGTGTAACCATCTGAGTGTTTTGTGGTGTTCCGTCTGTAACATTCAAGGCTGTAATAAATCCATTATTAGTGGCGGAAAAGAAATATAATTTGTTGTTTTTTACAAATGATTTTCCGTCTATATAAGAATAGGAGTCCTTTACAAGATTTACCTGATTGGTAATATCGTCAATATAATACAGTTTCGTATTATTACCGAAATTTTGGCTGTCGGAAAAGAATACTTTATGATTAACCGGGTTTAAAAAGTTATTGAGAGCATATATATTGTATAAATCTGTAATTTTGATGGTACCCGCTGCTGTTCCATCTGATTTCCAGATTTCAGATGTAGTATTATTAAGCATTTTAAAATAGATACCGGAATCGGTTTTTGCAAAATCAATATCAACATTGTTTATAGAGGAAGGGAAATTGCTGACCGTTTTTTCTACTAATAAAGTAAAGTTTGCCGTATTGTTATCCAGGCTCCACATTCTCATATAATTATCCGAGAAATTAAACGTTTTGACAAGAATTTTATCATTGTTTAAAGAATAAGTGCCATAGATTTTTTCATTTAACGGAGGGGCTATCTGCTGTATAGCATTTGTGGCAGTATTGGTTTGTACTAATTTGTTACTGTGAAAATAAATATAATTTCCGGAGACCGCTACAGGATTATAGTCTGCATAGTTATCTGGAAAAGGTTCACGTAAATCATCACTCAGTTTGATCAGGTTGTTATTGAAATCTACTTTATAAACCTGATAATAATACCCATCGCGAGCCAGAAAATAGACTTCTCCGTTTAATTCAGTATAAAAGCGAGGAGCTCCGTGGCTGGAATAAAGCAAATCCTTTTCAACCTTTGAAATATGATTTGAAGGATCATAGGAAAATAATTCAGTGTTTTTGTAAGTAGTATAATAGTCTACATAGGAATCAACATATCCGGAAAGCACCAATTTATTCTGATATTCAATAAACTTATTGTCGCCGTTAAATTTAATATTGGATTGTGATAGGTTGCTTCCATCATAGAAATATACTTTTGAAGCAGTATTGTTATACTCTTTTAATGCTAAATAATTTCCATTATTACTAGGAGAAATTGTCTGTAGAATAGCTCCTGAAGGATTACCCAAAGTATTCACCTGATCGATTGGGTCTACAAAATAAATGCCCGTATCGGTATCAATATAAGTGTTGTTTTTAAAATAAGTAAGTTTATTAATGTTGGGAATGTTATTATATATTACGGTGGTTCCTGAGGCTGTACCATCCGTTTTCCATAAATCACCATTTACATTGAAAAGCAGATTGTCATAATTTTTAAAATCAAAATCATAAAGCGTAGCTGTGGGGCTCAAAGGAGAAAAATTTTCTGTATTGATATCAGTGCCATCCGTACTCCATAATCCTACATTGAAATTACTGTCTCTGGCAGCAAATACAATTTTATTATTAAAACTATACAGCTTCTCACTAAACGTAATGGAAGAATAAGGACCAGGAATAATATCTTTTACAATCGTAGTTCCGGCTAATGTTCCGTCTGTTTTCCATAATTCTCTGCCAAATATACTGTTGGTTCCAAAGAAAAATACATATCCGTTACTTTCCTGTAAAGAAGTTCCTACATTATAAATATTGCTTACCTGAAATGTTCCGGCCGCAGTTCCATCACTGATGTAAAGGTTTTCTTGGAAAATAAAATATAACTTACCATTTAAAACTTTAGCAACAATATTGTTAGAAGATGGGAAATAAACATTAAAATTCTTAACTTTTGAAGTTACATTTGTTGACAAATCAGTAGACCACAACTGAAGATCAGAATTGTCTGATGCAAAATAATAAATTTTATTACCGATCTGGTAGAATTCATTTTTGAGCATACTGTCTGTAAAGCTTCCATTGATATTCTGTATTATTTCAGCAGTTTGCGTTTGTAGATTATATCTGTGCGGTTCAATCCCAGAACCAGTATTGGCTGCAAATACCAAGTCGTTACCAATTTGTAATAATCCCTTGGGTTCTGATCCTGGAAAAAAATTTGTCTCTTTCAGATATGAATTGATTGGTGTTTGAGACCTAACTGTCCATATTCCAATTAAGGAAAATGATAAAATAGTTATTAGTTTTTTCATGCCGCGAAACTGAGGAAAAAATATGAAATTGGAAAATTAATTTTTCAAAATATAATAAAATGAACAGCTTAAAAACGAAGGTTGTATTTTACAGATATAAAACAGCAGTTTCAGTTATATTTAATCTGAATTTAGACTAATTCCTGTTATTTTTAGCGTATACTAAGAATAATTTTAATAAATTTCCGTTCTCAATTTTTAATAGACAATGAAAAAAATTATAAGCTTATTTTTTCTGTTTTTTATATACACTCAAAGTTTTTCTCAAGAGCTGTTGGCAACCGTTCAGGTAAACTCTCAGCAGGTAGGGGGAAGTAACCAGCAGGCATTTAAAGCATTAGAGAAAAGTCTCAGGGATTTTATCAATAATACCAGCTGGACCGGGAAAAAGCTTCAGAATTTTGAAAAGATAAAATGTGGTTTTTCCGTTGTTATTGGAGAAAGAGACGGGAATAGATTCAAAGGATCTATTGTTGTTCAGGCTATCCGTCCTGTTTACAATACCACTTACGAATCCCCTTTGATTAATCTTCAGGATCAGAGATTTGGTTTTGAATATATTGAAAACGAAAGTCTTATTTTTAATGAACGACAGTTTTCAGGAAAAAACCTTACGGATGTGGTGAGTTTCTATATTTATCTTATTTTGGGGCTGGATGCAGACAGTTTCCAGTCTATGGGAGGCTCTCAATGGTATGCAAAAGCACAGCAGATTGCACAGAATTCTCAGAACAGAAACTATGAAGGCTGGAATACGATCAATGAACCAAGAAGCCGCTCTATCCTGATTAATGAAGTAATGAATCCTAACTGGAGTCAGTTGCGTTCTACCATTTATACTTACCACAGGGCCGGAATGGATAACCTTTTCAATCAGGATCAGACTGCCGGTAAAAAAGTGATTTTTGATGCTCTGATGCAATTGAAAATGTATGAAAACACCTTCCAGCAGGCATTTTTCTTTAACCTTTTTATGGATACCAAAAGTGATGAGATCTTCAATATATTCAATTCCGGAAATAATGGAGGCTTGATCCTTAATGATCTTAAACAGACCATGATTATTCTTTCACCGAAGAACATTGATAATAAATGGGATAAGTGGAAGGTCTAATGTCAAAGCTCATTAAGAAGCTTTAAAAATTTTGAGAAACAACTTAATGACAGGTTGGAGATGAAAAAAGTGTTAATGAGCAGAAAGCACATAAACATTTTCTCAATTCATTAAAAAAAAACTTATTTTTACAGTTCAAACTCAAATTGGATCATAACCCGGATTATCAATGCTTTCGAGAATTTACATTAAAAACTTTGCCCTGATTGATACCCTTGAAGTATCTCTGAAAAATGGTTTACAGGTTATTACCGGTGAAACGGGGGCAGGTAAATCTATTATTTTAGGGGCACTCCGACTTATTTTAGGAGAAAGAGCAGATGTAAAATCCATAGCCAAGACCGAAGAGAAAAGCGTGGTGGAAACAGAGTTTTCGCTGAACAATCAGTTTAAGAAATTCTTTATTGAAAATGATCTGGATTACGAACTTCAGACGATTATAAGAAGAGAAATTCTGCCATCTGGAAAGTCCCGTGCATTCATCAATGATGTTCCGGTAACGCTGGATATTCTAAAAGAACTTTCTTCACAGCTGATCGATATTCATTCCCAGTTTGAAACATCCAATCTTTTTACCTCAGAATATCAGTTTAAAATTATTGACGGACTTTCTGATAATAAAAAAATTATTGAAGAGTATCAGAAAGAGTTTTCTGAGTTTCAAAGTCTGAAACTGCTGTTGAAAAAACTGAAAACTCAGCTTTCAGAAAACAATAAGGAAAGCGATTATAAAGAATTTTTGCTCAATGAACTGGAAGAACTGAAACTTGACGATGTAGACTATGAAGATGTTCAAAACCAGCTTTCCATTCAGGAAAATGCAGGGATGATTTCCGAAAACGTAGGTCAGATCCTATCCAGATTCCATCAGGAAGAAATAGGGATTCTGTCTTTCTTTCATGAAGCCACCCATAAGCTTTCAAAAATTTCTGAAGTTTCTACCAGTTTTGCAGAACTTGATGAAAGGTTGGAAACCTCATTTGTTGAGCTTAAGGACATCATTTCTGAACTGGAACATGCAGCAGAAAAAGTTGAAATCAATCCTGAAAATCTGGTAACCCTTACCGATCTTAATAATAAAATCAACGCGTTATTTCTTAAACATAATGTCTCAGACCTTAATGAACTGATTGAGATCAGAAATCAGCTGGCAGGAGATCAGAAAGGCGCTTCGGATCTGGAGGCCCAGATCGAAGAAACTGAGGGCACTATTTCTCAAAAAGAAAAAACGCTTCAGAGCCTGGCTGGAAAACTTTCAAAGAACAGACATAAAAATATTCCTGTCTTCATTAAAAAAGCAGAAGGGCTTCTTAAGAAATTAGGTCTTGAAAAAGCAAAAGTTGATATAGAACTGCAGGATGCCGGGGAATTCAATCAGTTTGGAAAAGAAAATATCCAGCTGTTATTCCAGGCCAATTCCGGTTTTCCCTTAAAGCCTATCCAGACAGCTATTTCCGGAGGAGAAAGATCAAGAGTAATGCTGGCCGTAAAGAAGATCATTGCAGAAAGTGATGAACTTCCAACCCTTATTCTGGACGAAATTGATACCGGAGTCTCCGGAAAAGTGGCTGAAGAGATCGGGAACCTTATGAGAGAAATGTCTGAAGACATGCAGCTGATCGTTATTTCTCACCTGGCCCAGGTTGCGGCAAAAGGAAATGACAACTATAAAGTGGTAAAGCAGGACATTTCCGGCAAAACACAATCTACCATAATTCCTTTGACTGACGAAGAAAAACTGAACGAAATTGCCCAGTTGCTTTCCGGAAGCAAAATCACGGAGGCAGCGTTAGCACAGGCAAAAGAACTTATCGGATAACTATATAAATCTATTTTTCTTTAAAAACTTGTAACATTTTTCACATTATATTTACTAATGTAAAAAACTAACATATGTTTCTAAAGTTCCTTAAGCTTGAAATCAAAAGCTTTTTTCGTGGTACATCTTTAGGGATCAATCTGACCATGAAAATCCTCCGCTTTATTGTATTACTTTATTTCATAGGCTGTCTTGTAGGCGGAGCTTTTATTGCCTTTTTCTACATACAGGAGGAAATGCACCAGAATCCTTTGAAGGTGGTTTCAAAATTTATGATTGTCGCCTGGATTTTTGATCTTGTTCTCAAATATCTCTGGCAGGAAATTCCTACCCAGAATATCAAGCCATTCCTTACCATGAACATCAGAAAGAATACACTGGTCAATTATATGCTGGCCAAAACTTTTCTTTCAGCTTTCAGCTGGCTGAGTTCACTATTTTTCATCACATTTTTTCTTATTGCCATATTCAACGGATATAGCATCTTAGGAGTTTTTGTATGGCTTATAGGCGTGATTGCATTACTCTATCTGAATAATTTTATCAATATTTTCTTCAACGGTAAAGAAACTTTGGCGGTGATCATAGGAGTATGCTTTTTAGGTATAGGAATGCTGGGATATTATAAAATAATTCCGATTCTATTGTATTCTGAATCTGTTTTCTTTAGCTTTTATGAAAAACCATACTTTGCACTTATTCCTGTTGGTTTGTTTGTGATATTGTGGTGGATGTGTTTCCGGTACCTGCGCAATGAGTTTTACTTAGATCAGGGTCTTGAAGCAAAGAAAACAATCGGAAAAACAGAGAATATTGCTTTTCTGAATAAATATGGAGTGATCGGAACATTTATCAATAACGATATTAAAATGCTGAGACGTAATAAAGTACCCAGGGGGATTTTGCTGGGAAGTTTTATGTTTCTGTTTTACGGATTGCTGATGTTTACATCTTCAATATACAAAACACCCGCAATGATGATGGTTATGGGACTGTTTGTAACAGGAGGGTTTCAGTTTCTGTTTGGGCAGAGAGTTCCTGCTTTTGACAGTTCATATTATCCATTAATGATGACCCTTAATGTTCCCTATAAAGAATATTTAAAAGCAAAATGGTGGCTGATGAATATGGTAACGGGAATTTCTATTATAATAGCGCTTTGCTATGCCTATTTCGGCTGGGAAGTCTACGTTACATTTTTTGCAGCAGGATTATATAATATCGGCGTGAATTCTCAATTTACCCTGTGGTCCGGCGCTTTCAATAAAACCCAGATTGATCTTAATACAAAAGAGAAAAGATTGGGACAGAAAGGGAGCTTCAATATGATCTCTATGCTTTTGCTCATTCCTAAAATGCTTCTCCCAATGGGAGTATTTGCCTTAACAAAATATTTGTGGGGAATTACCGGAGGAGTAATAAGTATTGCAGTTATCGGGATTGTAGGATTTTTCCTGAGAGAGAAAATCTTCGATATAATCGTCAAACTTTACAAGAAAGAAAAATACAGCACACTGGATGCATTTAAAAATATAAGTTAAGCCATGATCAACATACAAAATTTATCCAAAACATACGGAACAGCAACGGTTCTTAATATCGAACATCTTGAAATTCCAAACGGGGAAACATTTGGCCTTGTAGGAAACAACGGGGCAGGAAAAACAACCCTTTTCAGCCTGATGCTGGATTTGATCCAGGCTAGTACAGGATCTGTGAGCATTGATGGTATTAAAGTGAATGAATCTGAAGCATGGAAAAATAAAGTTTCAGCCTTTGTAGATGATACATTTCTCATTGGCTATCTCACTCCTGAGGAATATTTTTACTTCATTGGAGAGCTGAGAGGTCAGAACAAAGCATCTGTAGATGAATTCCTGAAGCCTTTTCATGATTTTTTCAATGGAGAAATCCTTAAATCAGGGAAATATGTCCGCGATCTTTCAAAAGGAAATCAGAAAAAAGTAGGAATTGTAGGAGCAATTATTGGAAATCCCGAAATCATTATCTTGGATGAACCTTTTGCTAACCTCGATCCGTCTACGCAGATCAAACTGAAAAATCTGATCAAGGAATTATCAAAACAGGATGGTGTTACCTTTCTGATATCCAGTCATGATCTTTCCCACACAACGGAAGTCTGCAACAGAATTGTGGTGGTGAACAAAGGCCTTCTGGTAAAAGATATTCAGACCAATCCGGAAACATTGAAAGATTTGGAACAATATTTTGCAGATCAGGTTTCTGTTTCGGATATTTAATACCACAAATAAGAGGTATGAATACGATAGAATCGCAAAATGTTACAGACTATCCCAACAGCAACACTATTTTCATGGTGTGGAAACTTAACAATAGCCCACAGCTGAAAGACGTTTTTCAGGAATTGTGTGCTTTGGTTTTAAATCTTAATAACTCTGTTTTCAACCGTTTTCCGGACAGCAGAGCAAGCTGTGTAATGGGAATCGGTGCCGAGGCATGGAGAAAACTTGAACTTCCGACACCACCGCCAAAAGAATTAATTAGTTTTGAAGAAATAAAAGGAATAAAACATACGGCTGTTTCCACTCCCGGAGACCTTCATTTTCACTTGAGGGCAGATAACAAAAGCCTCATTTTTGATATGGCTGTAGAAATATCCCAACGATTAAGCTCTGTTGCCGAAAGTATTCTGGAGATCCATGGATTTAAATATTGGGACGCACGCTCTATCCTTGGCTTTGTGGACGGAACAGAGAATCCTCATGGAGATGACCGGGACTATTTTGCTAAGATCGGAGATGAAGATCTTCAGTACAAAGGAGGAAGTTACCTTTTTGTTCAGAAATACCTTCACAATATGGATGCGTGGAAAGGATTGTCAACAGAAGATCAGGAAAAAGTAATCGGAAGATCAAAAGAAAAGGATATTGAAATGTCTGATGATGTAAAACCATCAAACTCACACATTGCCTTAGCCAATATTGAAGGTGAGAATGGAGAAGAATTGAAAATTGTAAGAGATAACATGCCTTTTGGAAGTCCTTCTACAAATGAATTTGGAACCTATTTTATCGCTTACGCAAGCACATTTACCACTACCAAAAAGATGTTGACTAACATGTTTATTGGTGATCCTCCGGGAAATTATGACAGAATCTTAGACTTCAGCACAGCAGTTACAGGAACGCTTTTCTTTGTTCCCACCAGAAATATGCTTGATGAATTCTCAGGATAAAATAATAAAAAGGCTGCCTCAGATATGAAGCAGCCTTTTACTCATTATTTTTACAGAGATGATACTGTACTTTCTGAATGTTAAGAATCACACATTCCGTTTTCCACCAGACACTCTCTTTTTTTCAATTCACAGGGATTGGTTGTAGGTACACTGCAACACGCATAATATCCATTATATTGTACCAGATACATATCGCAAAGTGGTGTGTTGCCTCCCTTAATTGTCTTCAGGTTCTCTCTTCTTAATTTTTTTAGCTGTTTCATGATGCTGTTTCAATTGAGTTTAGAATTAAGCTGGGCCACCAGTATCACACATCCCAACAGGAGTCAGACAAAATGCAGAAGAGTTGCAAGGATCTACATCAGGTTTTGTACAGCATGCATAATAGCCATTAGCTTCTATTAAGTATAGATTACCAAGGCATGTAAAGCCTCCTCCTAATACAGTTTTTAAATTTTCTCGCTCTAGTTTTTTTAGATTTTTCATGGATTTAGTTTTAAATTAATTATATCCCTAATATAGGAAAAAAATAAATGTAGAATATTTTTAATTAAAATATTGCTATTCAGTTTTCTATTTAAAGGTTTTTCTTTTGTTTCTCGAAATAAAAAGTTGTGGGAATGTGTAACTCTGGACAAAAAAAATCAACTTATCGTAGTAAATAATAAAATATTTTTTTTCAAGTTGTAACCTTTTTTTGTTTTGATTGTCTTTAGTATAGAAACAGCATAAGCATGAAACTTTTGTTCGGAAATAAAAAGAATGATTTGTTGAGCCTCCTGAAGAAACAGGATCCGGCTGCACAGAAGATTTTCTATGAACAGAATGTAAAGAGATTCCTGAGTGTAAGCAAAAGCTATGTGAGCGATTTGTATCAGGCAGAAGATTGTCTCATTAAAGCATTCTGTAAAATTTTTAAGCACATAGAAAGCTTCAGAGGAGAATCAAACCTGGATAGTTGGGCAAGAAAAATTGTCGTGAATGAATGCCTTAATTTTATCAAAAGTCATAAAACGGTATTCTACCTGGATGAGATCAACCAGTCTTTTCATGAAGATATCCACGAGCCGGAGATTGATTCTGATTTTAATGCGCAGGACCTTTTGGATCAGCTTCCCGACGCCTACAGAATGGTTTTTAACCTCTATGTACTGGAAGGGTATTCTCATCAGGAAATTGCTGATACTTTGCAGATTTCACTAGCTGTCAGCAAAACACAGCTGTTCAGAGCAAAAGAAAAATTAAGAAAGATCTACTTTCAACAACAAAAAAAATTGAAAAATGAAAACGTCTAAAGATAATATTGACTTTCAGATAAGAAAACAGATCGAAGAAAGAGAGATTACTCCATCCCGGGATTTGTGGTCTGAAATTGAACTTCAAAACAGCAGCAATAGCCGCTCCAAATTACAAATGAACTGGGTTGTGGTGGCTGCCTGTTTGATTTTGACATTAAGTTTGGGAACAGTTCTGTTTTTTCTCAATCAACCCGCAGAAATACAACCTGAAATAGCAAAGAAAACAGAAAAGAGTAATGCAGATGAAGTTGAAAAAGTTCCTGCTCAGCATGATGCTCCTATGGCTGTTCAGAATCATGATAAGAATGAAGTAAAGAAGGTTATTTCCCAGGATAAAGAGGAGGTAATAGCTGTAGTGTCAATAGGTCAGAATAAACTTATTCCCAGAGAACCTGCAGTCAAGAAACTGGAGATGCCTCAGATTTATAATCCTAAACTTCTGGCAAAAGCCGATTCTTTAAAAACTCCGGTTAAAAAGAAAAAATATGTAGACCCTTCTACACTCCTTTTTTCAGTGGAACACAAAGATGTTATCGAAAAAACAAAAGACGGAAGTAATGTGGCTACCACTATTGATTTGAATGCAAGATAATTTATCCGTAAAAATTTAAAAAATTAATAATATGATCAAGAAATTAATCGTAATGGGATTGCTATGCTCTATTTCAGCATCATTCCATGCACAAAAGACTTTGAATATCAATTTGTCTTCTAAAAAAGATAATGAAGTAAGCCCGATTGTAAAAGAAAAAGTAGAAGAATATGCAACCAGGATCAATACAATCATTCAGGAAGAAAAGAAACTGATGGAGGAGGAACTCGTAGTTTTACAGGCTAGAAATCTTGATAAAGCAGATTTTGACAGAGAAAAAGCCCAGGTTGCAGACCGTTATTCCGAGAAAATGGATAAAAGGATTGAAGAACTTGGCTTCGATCTGGATGATGTTATTCAGAAGCAGGTAAGATATTCCCTTTTGAATACTGATGTGACCTCCAAAGAAGAACTTAAAGAAAAATTGTTGAGAAAATTTCGTCCCAGCAGAAGCTTTACAGGATATTTCTCTTACGGAATTATGACTTTAACAAACAGTTCTCCCGATAACGAACTGGATAAAAACATCGGATATGCCAACAATCTGGAATTTGGTCTTAAACTGAACTATCAGCTTAGCAGAACAAGTCCTTGGGCCGTTATTTCCGGATTAGGATTCTCCTGGAGGACTGTCAGAACAGATAACAACATGTACTTTACTAAAAGTGCTGATCAGGGAGTTGCTTTAATACAGGCCAATGAAAACCTTGATAAAAGTAAACTGAGAACAGGATATATTATCGTTCCTCTTGGTATGCAGTATAATTTTTCCAAACTTAAAAATGCCGGAATGGATATCCAATACAGAAGCTATTATAAAGGATTTAAAGTAGGTGCTAACGTGTATGGAGGAGTGAAAATGTCTACCAACAATATTGTAAAAGGAAATGATGGCGAAACCAGAGACCGAGGAAATTATCAGGTAAATCCTTTTGTGTACGGGGCTCAACTTACTTTCTCCTATAACAGCGTCAGTGTATTTGTTAAAAAAGATTTCAGCAACTTCTTTAAAGACAGCTATTTTAAAAATGATAAAGCATTAATATTTGGCTTAAGCATAGGATTAGATTAAATAACCATTGATAGTAAACAAAAAACTCCGGGAATTTTCCCGGAGTTTTTTGTTATGGATGAGATAGAAAAGTCTTATTTTAAACTTCCTACCATATCTTCCGGTTTTACCCATTCGTCAAACTGTTCAGCTGTTAACAAACCAAGATTAATAGCTTCTTCTTTCAGCGTTGTTCCGTTTTTATGAGCTGTTTTAGCAATCTTGGCTGCATTTTCATATCCGATGTGAGGATTCAAAGCTGTAACAAGCATTAACGATTTGTCTACAAGCTCTTTAATTCTATCATGATTCGGTTCTATGCCTACTGCACAGTGATCATTGAAAGATATACAGGCATCAGCGATCAATTGGGCAGACTGCAGGAAATTATAAGCCATTACCGGTTTGAAAACATTCAGTTCATAATTCCCCTGAGTTCCGGCAAATGAAATCGTAGTATCGTTTCCTAAAACCTGAGCGCAAACCATTGTTAAAGCTTCATTTTGGGTTGGATTTACTTTCCCGGGCATAATTGAAGAACCCGGCTCATTTTCAGGAATATGAATTTCCCCGATCCCGGAACGTGGTCCTGAGGCCAGTAATCTTACATCCTGAGCAATTTTATATAAAGAAACGGCAAGCTGTTTCAATGCACCATGGCTTTCTACAATAGCATCATGAGCAGCAAGCGCTTCAAACTTATTTTCAGCAGTTATGAAAGGATGTTTTGTAAACTGAGCAATATATTCCGCAACTTTTACATCATAACCGTTAGGAGTATTCAGACCTGTACCTACAGCAGTTCCTCCCAATGCCAGTTCAGAAAGATGAGGTAATGTATTTTTTAAAGCTCTCAACCCGAATTCCAGTTGAGCCACATAACCGGAAAATTCCTGTCCCAGGGTAAGCGGTGTAGCATCCATAAGGTGGGTTCTTCCGATCTTTACAACATCTTTGAACGCTTTTGACTTTTCAGCCAGCGTATTTTTTAATTTCTCCACTGCCGGAATTGTTACTTCCACTACTTTGGTGTAGGCAGCAATATGCATGGCAGTAGGATAGGTATCATTGGATGATTGGGATTTATTCACATCATCATTCGGGTGAATTTCAGATTTTTCACCTAATGTTCCTCCGTTATTAACATGTGCCCGGTTTGAAATTACTTCATTCACATTCATGTTCGACTGTGTTCCGGAACCTGTCTGCCAGATTACCAAAGGAAACTGATCATTCAATTTTCCCTCCAGAATTTCATCACACACTTTGGCGATCATATCTCTTTTTTCAGCAGGAAGTACTCCCAGATCGGTGTTGGTATAGGCTGCAGCCTTTTTCAGATAGGCAAATGCTTCAATGATTTCATGAGGCATTGAACCTTCAGGTCCTATTTTAAAATTGTTTCTGGAACGTTCTGTCTGTGCACCCCAAAGTTTATCTGCAGGTACCTGCACTTCTCCCATGGTGTCTTTTTCTATTCTGTAATTCATTGTGATTGAAATTTGTATGATCTGTTTATTCTAAAGCCATAAAAATTTGTCCACCATTATCATTGAATGTGAAAAATAATGTTGCGGCTTCATTTATTTAGCTTCTATAAAGGTACTTATAAACTCAGAAACCCGCAATTTATAATCATTATAAATATCAATATAAGTGACTGATTTTACTCATATTTTTTTTAATGAGCCGTATTTTTGCACAAACAAAAATTGAATGGACTTTAGATATCAGGATCCGTATCCAATTCAGAAAGATGATACGGTGTATAAGAAGCTTACATCAGATTATGTAAAGGTTGAAAAACTAGGTGACAGAGAAATTTTAACTGTTGATCCGAAAGGACTGGAGTTATTGGCAGAAGAAGCGATGGCAGATGTTTCTTTCATGCTTCGCTCTTCACACCTGGAAAGCCTTAGAAGAATCATTGATGATCCTGAAGCTACAGATAACGATAGATTCGTTGCTTACAACCTTTTACAAAACGCTGCAGTAGCGGTTGAGGGAGCTCTTCCTTCATGCCAGGATACGGGAACGGCTATCGTAATGGGGAAGAAAGGAGAAAATGTGTACACAGGAGTAGATGACGGGGAATACCTGAGCAAAGGAATTTTCAATACCTACCAAAAAAGAAACTTAAGATATTCTCAGGTCGTTCCTTTGACCATGTTTGATGAAAAGAATTCAGGATCAAACCTCCCTGCACAGATTGACATCTATGCTAAAAAAGGAGATTATTACGAATTTTTATTCTTAACAAAAGGAGGAGGTTCAGCCAATAAAACATTCTTATACCAAAAGACGAAATCTTTATTGAACGAAAAATCTCTTGAAGAGTTCGTTAAAGAAAGAATTTCAGACCTTGGAACAGCTGCATGCCCGCCATACCACCTAGCACTGGTAATTGGAGGAACTTCAGCAGAAGCTAATCTTGCAGCAGTGAAAAAAGCATCCGCAAAATATTATGACCATCTTCCAACAGAAGGTAACGAGGCCGGCCAGGCATTCAGAGACCTTGAATGGGAAGCAAAAGTTCAGAAAATCTGCCAGGAAAGTGCTATTGGAGCTCAGTTTGGGGGAAAATATCTAACTCACGATGTAAGAGTAATCAGACTTCCAAGACATGCTGCGTCTTGTCCTGTAGGAATGGGGGTTTCCTGTTCTGCAGACAGAAATATCAAAGGAAAAATCACAAAAGAAGGGATCTTCCTGGAGCAATTGGAGCAGGACCCAAAAAGGTTCTTACCTGATACCCCTCCACACCTGGAAGAAGCCGTTGAGATTAACCTGAATAAACCAATGCCGGAAATTCTTGCTGAACTATCCAAATATCCAATCAAAACAAGATTGAAACTGAACGGAACACTGATCGTAGCAAGAGATATCGCTCACGCAAAAATTAAAGAAATTATCGACAGCGGAAAACCAATGCCGGAATATTTCAAAAATCACCCGATCTACTATGCTGGGCCTGCAAAAACTCCGGAAGGAATGGCTTCAGGAAGCTTTGGGCCTACTACAGCAGGGAGAATGGATGTTTATGTGGATGAATTCCAAAGCCACGGAGGAAGTATGATCATGCTGGCAAAAGGAAACAGAAGTAAAGATGTTACCAATGCTTGTCATAAATACGGAGGTTTCTATCTTGGGTCTATCGGAGGACCGGCTGCTATTCTTGCCAAAGACAATATTGTGTCCGTAGATGTAGTAGACTTCCCGGAATTAGGAATGGAAGCCGTAAGAAAAATCGAAGTAAAAGACTTCCCAGCATTCATTATTTCCGATGATAAAGGCAACGATTTCTTCGCAAATCTTGCTCACTAATTAGTTTAAAATTAAAATAAATAAGAAAATAGAGCGCTGATCTTTTGTGTAAAAAAGAAAAAAGCTTTATTTTTGCCTAAAATCTTAAAGAGAATGATAACGATATTATCAGCATTTTGGCCATTCTACCAGTTCCTTTGGACTATTTTTTTCATCACTATGTTCTTAGTGGGATTCTGGTGTATTTTTATGTTCTTCGGATTAGTAATCCCAATGTGGCTAACTGAAGGTTTGAAGGAGTATTTCGGAAAAGTAAAGCCTTTCGATCCTGAAGATATCAGAAGAAAACTTATTACTGAGCAGGAAGGTGTAGAGGTTATCTACAACGAGCCTAAAGGAAACGGACCTTTCCTTCACGATCACGGACATCATCATTAATTGATTGTCATTGCTTTTTCACCTGAATTCTGAAAAA
>JASLCD010000167.1 GCA_030146295.1 Chryseobacterium sp. | reverse complement strand
CTTCGGTTCAATATTTGGTATTTACTATAATGGCTATCTTAGGATACGTCAATTGGAAAAAAAGTTTAAAAGAAAAAAGTACAATAAAGTCATGAAAAATTTATTTAAAATAGCAGTCAGTATTTTTGCTATTGCCAGTTTAACCTCTTGTTTAGCATATACCGACGGATACGGAAGTAATGGAAATTATGGATATGGAGATCCTTATTATAACAACGGGTATTACTATGCACCTTCCGGATATTACGGAAGCGGCGGATATTGGGGCAATGACGGCTATTATTATAGAAATAACGTTAATTACTACTATGATAATGGAATTCCTTATTACTATGACAGTTATAACAACTCCAGAAGAAAAGTCTATGTAGAAAGAAGATCTAATGCTTCATCAAGACCTCAAAACGGATTCCAGAACACGCGTACCACGAATAATAACGGTTCATATAATAATAACGGAGGATTCAATAATAGAGAATCCAATAGCAATAGTGGATTCAGAAACCAGAACAGCGGTTATCAGAACAATCAAGGCAACCAAAACAACAGCGGATTCAGAAATTCCAACAGTAATAGCGGATTCAGAAACCAAAGCAGCGGTAACCAGAATAATCAGAGTAACCAAAATAACAGTGGATTCAGGAACCAGAACAGCGGCAGCCAAAGTAGCGGCAGATCAGAATCTTCCAGCGGTGGATTCAGAAATAGTTCCAGTGGCCAAAGCAGTAGTTCCAGCAGACAACAGAGCGGCGGAGGCGGCTTTAGATAAAACGATTATAAATAAGAAAACGAACAGTTAACACTGTTCGTTTTTTACTTTAAATATATTAATTTTGCTTCTTCATTTAGACAAAAAAATATGGAATTTTATAAATATCAGGGAACAGGAAATGATTTTGTAATGGTAGACAACCGTGATCTGCAATTTACTAAAGATAAAAACAGTATAGAAAAATTATGTGACAGACGTTTCGGAATAGGTGCTGACGGTCTTATTCTATTGGAAAACGATCCGAACTATGATTTCAAAATGGTTTACTACAATTCCGACGGAGGAGAAAGTACCATGTGCGGAAACGGAGGAAGATGTCTTGTAGCTTTTGCTTTTTTCCTTGACATCTTTGAAGATAAATGTAAGTTTATTGCTACTGATGGGGAACATGAAGCTGAAATTCACAATGGAATCATCAAGTTGAAAATGATCAATGTAGATGCCATTTCTCAGGATGGAAATGATTTTGTTCTAAACACAGGATCTCCCCATTATGTAAAATATGTAGAAAACCTTCCCGACTATAATGTATATACCGAAGGAAAAGGGATCAGAAATTCAGAAAATTATAAAGAAAAAGGGATCAATGTGAATTTTGTAGAAAAAAATTCTGATCATGAGATTTTTGTAAGAACCTATGAACGAGGCGTTGAGGACGAAACTTACAGTTGCGGAACGGGAGTTACAGCTTCTGCTTTAACTTTTCTTCAAAAACATAATCTAACCTCTGTAAAAGTTAAAACTTTAGGTGGAAACCTTAAAGTATATGCTGAAAAAAGTGGAGACACATTCCAGAACATTTGGCTGGAAGGTCCTGCGAAGCAAGTTTTTAGAGGTAAAACAGATCTTCTTTAAAAACACAAAACTTTTAATCAACATTTATAAGAATGAAAAAAGCTATTCTCATTATCATTCTGCTGGTTTTTGCAGCCGCAGGATTTTTTGGTTTGAGATTTTATAATAAATATTTAGGAAATAACGTAGAGAAAGACGGTTATGTTCTGATTCCTCATAGAGCGGGTTTTCAACAGATCCTAGACTCTATTGCTCCTTATATTAAAGACAGGGAATCTTTTGAAGCCGTCGCTAAAGAGAAAGGTCTTGATACCAATTTTAAAGCGGGACGTTATCATATCCAGAGCGGAACAGGAAACAAAAACCTTGTCAACATGATCAAAGCAGGTAACCAGACCGCAAATTCTTACAGAATCGGGGATTTTGGAGACATGTACCAGATGATTGGAAAGGTGACCAAAAAAACGGAAATTGATTCATTGCATTTCGTGAATGATCTGGATGCTGTAGCACAGGAGAAAGGTTATAAAAATGTTGAGGATTTAAAAAAATATTTTTTCATTGACACCTATAATTTCTTCTGGACGGTAAGCCCGAGAGAATTTTTTGCCAAGTTTGAAGATCAGTACAATGATTTCTGGACGAGTGAAAGAAAAAATAAAGAACAGCAGTCTGGTCTTACAAGAGATCAGATCTACGCACTGGCTTCTATTGTTTATAAGGAATCCGGAGGAAAAAAAGATGAAATGAAAACGATTGCTGGATTGTATTTAAACCGTTACAGAAAAGGGATGAAACTTCAGTCTGATCCTACTGTAATCTACGCAATCAATAAGCAGACTAATTTTAAAGAATCTATTAAAAGAGTATTATATAAGCATTTGTCTACACCATCACCTTACAACACTTATGCCAATGCAGGTATTCCTCCGGGACCTATCTGTGTAGTGGATAAAAATTCGATTGATGCTGTTTTAAATGCAGAAAACAACAATTATATATTTATGTGTGCTGATCCGGCAAGATTTGGATATCATAAGTTTACGGCAAGTGCTGAAGAGCATGCGGTGAATGCAAAAGCCTATCAGGACTGGCTCAACTCAAAAAATATAAAATAAGCTTAGAAAGCACCTAAAAATTTATACAGTTAGCAAAAACAATAAACATCCATAATATTTTGACAATCAAATTGATATGAATATTCAAAATATTAAGGGTTATTCTTTCACGATCTTATACAAAAAAATAACCTATGAAGAATAAGACAGAAATTGTCAATATTTTCACCAGAAAAACACTAGGACTTACATTTGTACTTTCGGCAGCTGCTATGGCCTTTGCCCAGGAGAAAGCAGATGTTTCAGGAATCATTGTCAATAAGAAGAACCAGCCGGTACCTTATGCCTCTGTAACTTTCAGTAACAAAGCCAGCAAATCATTAAGCGATGCTGTATTAACTGATGAAAAGGGACAATATAAACTACAGCTTGCTCCCGGAAGCTATGATATTACTGTAGAAGCTATTGATTACAAAAAAAGTGTTGTCAGCAAAAATATTGCAGCAGCAGGTAATATCGGGGCATTATCTATTGAGGCAGAACCTACCTCTACTATTGACGGAAAAACCAATGAAATACAAGGAGTTGTTATTACAGCTGCTGCAACCAAAGCTTATAAAGTAGAACTTGACAAAAAAACTTATGATCCTTCACAGGATATTGTAAGTAAAGGAGGAAACCTTCAGGATGTTTTAACCAACGTTCCTTCAGTTTCTGTAGATACAGACGGAACGGTTTCTATGAGAGGGAATTCCAATGTAAAATTTTTAATCAACGGAAAGCCATCTTCCCTTCTTGGAATAGATGATGGAGCCAATGCTCTGCAAAGTATTCCGGCTGACCAGATTGAAAGAATTGAGGTAATTACCAACCCTTCTTCCAAATTTGAAGCAAGCGGAACAGCAGGTATTCTGAATATTATCCTTAAAAAGGATAAAAAGATGGGCTTCAACGGTACTGTAACAGGAACGCTAGGTTACCTTCCAAGAACCAATCTAAACGCCAATCTTAACTGGAGAAAAGGTAACTGGACATGGTTCCTGAATGGCGGCGGTGGCTATCAGAAAAATGAAAGCACCATGAAGAATACCACGACGAGAAAGGATGATATCAGCAGCCTGTCTCCTGATGCCTTCCCTTTTACACAGTATTCCCAACAAAATGGTAAAACGACAAGAGAAAGTGATACTTACA
>JASLCD010000136.1 GCA_030146295.1 Chryseobacterium sp. | reverse complement strand
AGGGAAATTAGTAAACTATCCGATTTTGATTTCATAACTCTTCTCAATATAAATATTTGTAGACAGGCATTCTACCAGATATTTCATCTGGCTTTTGCTGCATAAACAAAACAGTTCTAGAGTAGAGTCTCTTCTATAGGCGGTAGTACAATTATTATGATGTAAATATAATAATTTTTTAATAACTGTTAACCAATTATTAAATTTTCAAAAGAAAAATTTAATAAAAATCACTTAAACATATCATGAATGAATACAGTAGGGACATTTAATGTAAAATTAATATTCAGTCCTTTCATTTCTTTTCCGTTCAATCGGGTGTCTCCGATAGGAAAAGCATAGCCTCCTGTAAGGTCTAGCATTCCAAATAAAGTAACTCCTATTTTAGGGGCAATATATTTATTGGTTCCTTCTACTCCCGCCAAAAAGTAATACGAGTGATAGAAGTCTACATTTTTTTCAAAATTAAGAAGAACATCCGCCTGCAGCTTCGGCATAATAGCAAACCTGGAGTCCGCAACTCCCATTAGTGCAGATCCTCCCAATCTGTAAATCACATCATCATTTTTAAGAAAAAGCAATTTCCCTCCCACTTCACCAAAACTTTGGTTCTGGTAGGTATATCCCACGCTGATCATTTTATGCATGGTATATTGAGCTTTTACCATTGTACTAAGTAAAAACAAGGATAGGATGGCAACTACAGTTCGAAAATTCATCATCTTTCTATATTATTAAGGTGTAAAATTAAAAAAAACTGCCTTATCCGAAGATAAAGCAGTTCATTTATTATGCTTAAAGAGCAATTAAATTCCAAAAGCGGCTTTAATCTCCTCTACTTTGTCTAATTTCTCCCAGGTAAAGAACTCAAGATCTTTCAGTGTAAGCTCATTTTTATGTCCTTTATTGAATGTCTTATCAGCTACATAATGCTCTTTACCCATATGTCCGTAAGAAGCAGTTTCCTGATAAATAGGGTTTCTCAATTTTAAGTTCTGCTCAATAGCGTAAGGTCTTAAATCGAAAATCGTAGAAACTTTTTTAGCGATCTCACCATCATGAAGATCTACTTTTGCCGTTCCGTAAGTGTTGATGTATAAACCACAAGGTTCAGCAACTCCGATCGCATAAGAAACCTGCACTAAAACTTCGTCAGCAATTCCTGCAGCGACTAAGTTTTTAGCAATATGTCTGGTTGCATAAGCAGCACTTCTGTCTACTTTAGACGGATCTTTTCCCGAGAAGGCACCACCACCGTGTGCTCCCTTACCACCGTAGGTATCAACGATAATTTTTCTTCCCGTAAGACCGGTATCTCCATGAGGTCCTCCGATTACGAATTTTCCTGTAGGATTGATGTGATATTTGATCTGATCGTTGAACAAAGCCTTGATTTCCTCTGTCTGTTGTGCAACAACTCTAGGAACCAGAATATTTTTGATATCCTCACGGATTTTGTTCAGCATTTCTTCTTCTGAACCAAAGTCATCATGTTGAGTAGAAACTACGATAGAATCGATTCTGATTGGTTTGTGGTCATCAGAATACTCTATAGTTACCTGGCTTTTTGCATCCGGACGAAGATAAGTGATTTCCTTATTTTCTCTTCTGATTGCAGAAAGTTCTTTCAGAATTGTGTGGGCAAGATCCAATGCAAGAGGCATGTAATTAGCCGTCTCATTGGTAGCATATCCGAACATCATTCCCTGATCTCCTGCTCCTTGTGCATTAGCTTTCGCTTCGAAAGACTCATCATTTACAGCTCTGTCAACCCCCTGGTTGATATCAGGTGACTGTTCATGGATCGCAGAAATCACTCCACAAGAATCTCCATTGAACATATACTCACCTTTTGTATATCCAATCCCGTTGATTACTTCTCTGGCAATGGTCTGTACATCAAGATATGCATCTGATTTTACTTCTCCTGCCAATACCACCTGTCCGGTAGTCACAAGAGTTTCACACGCTACTTTTGAGTCTTTATCATATGCTAAAAAATGGTCGATTAATGCATCGGAGATTTGATCGGCAATTTTATCCGGATGTCCTTCTGAAACTGATTCAGAAGTAAATAAATAAGACATATAATTCTTTTGTTTTTAAAGATTTAAAAAATTGTATTGAAGAAAAATATGAAATAAATTGCCCAGAAAAAAGAATACTGTTTTAGCATATTTTTATAGAGGTTGCAATCAGGTCAAATTTTTCCTCGTAATAAACGTCAGCAAATTTAAGCACTATTTTCGTAATACTCAAAAATTTTGTTTATTAATTATAATTTTATTTAAATTGATGATTTCTATCACTTTAAAGCATTTCCATTACTGAGGCTTAATGCTTACAAATTCTTTTGGACTTTCGTGATAATTCAGCTTAAGTTCTAAAGAAGTTTTGATAGAATGTGACAATTCATCAATAATTTTCTGCTTGAAGGTTGGCTTATAATAAATAATACTGATTTCTCGGTAAGGGAAAGGTTTTTTGAATCTGAAAACATTTTTCTTCTGCTCTTCTGAAAGTTGGCTCAATGCCAATTCCGGGAGAATACTGATCCCTCCTACTTTATCCACCATGTGTACCAGAGTCTGGATATTGGAAGCCAGGAAGTCTAAGTTTTTAGGTTTCAAAGTATTTTCTTTCAGGTGGCAGATATTTTCAAACTGATTTCTCAGACAGTTTCCTTCTTCCAGCAGCCATACTTTTTCTACATTCAGATCTTCCGGAATGATATAAGAATTCTTTTTATTGGCTTCTGTATTGGAACTGTAAATCATCAGCTCTTCATTGAATAAGAAATCCTGGTAAAACTCGTCTGCTGTATCATAAGGAGTTGAGATAATTCCCGCATCCAGTTCTCCTGCTTTTAAAGCTTTAATAATATTATCCGTTGTCATTTCTTTCACATTCATCTGAATCTTTGGATTATCTTCAAGAAACTTGAAGATTTCCGTAGGCAGGATGAAAGAAGAAACAGTAGGAATAATCCCCAAATTAAGAGTTCCCCCTAAGATATTATTCAAAAGGTTCGCCTTGTTCCTCAGCTCATTGACAGACTCTATAATTACTTTTGCCTGATCAATAATCTGAAGACCTACATCTGTGGTACGAATCGGGTGGGTAGTTCTGTCGAAAACCTTCACATCCAGTTCATCCTCAAATTTCTGTATCATTGCGCTTAACGTAGGTTGTGTAATAAAACATGCCTGGGCTGCTTTACCAAAATGTTTATACTTATCAACAGCGATAAGATACTCCAGTTGCTGAATGTTCATTT
>JASLCD010000114.1 GCA_030146295.1 Chryseobacterium sp. | reverse complement strand
TAGTATTCTTGTTCATATCTTATAAGTCTTGTCCTACAACATACTGCAGGTTTTCGTAGTATTGATTAAGTTCTTTTTTGGTATCCAGTATGATCATTTTGTTTCCGATGTAGGTATCCAGAAAATCCATGTACTCCAGCATGCTGATATTTCTTAGTCTGAAATTTTTCTCGTGGCTTACCAGTAATCCATCCAATGTAGATTCATAATTTTCATCGATCTCTTCCGAAACCTGCTGTGTCCGGATATAGTTTCTGAAAACAGAGACAATTTCGTTCTCCGATTTCAGCATGTTTTTGCGGGTTTCAAGTTTGCTTTTTTCAATCTCAAGTTTAGCTTCCTGGATATTTCCTTTATTCCGGTCGAAAATGGGAAGATCCATAGAAACACCCAGCCCTATAAAATCTTTCATGATATTTCCTCCACGGTCATAGCCGATAGAAAGAGCTACATCCGGTGTTTTCATCGCATTTTGAATCTCAAGATTTTTGGCGGCGTGTTTTTCTTTATTTCTTGCAATCAGAATGTCCGGCCTGTTTTCTTTAGCCTTTTCCATCCATTGGTTTACTTCCAGGTCCGAAAGTTGCTTTTCGGGCATCACCAATGAATCTGAAATCACCAGATACGTTTGAGAAGGAAGCATCAATAAGGCCTTCAGCTCTACCTGCTGGTCTTCAATGTCCTGTTTTAAGGAAATCAGTTTTTTCTTGAACTCAATTTCCTGTGCTTTCAACCGGACATATTCAGCTTTACTGATATTTCCCAGGGTTAATTGATTGTTATAGGATTTTGTTAATTTCTCAATGGAAGCAATCTGTCCCTGATAGATTTTCTGCTGTTCCTGATTGTAAAGAATTTCGGTGATCGTATTTCTGAGTGTTTTCTTAAGCTCCCGTAATACTTCCTGCAGTTCATATTTTTCCCCTTCTACTTCTATTTTCTGAAGCTCGATATTTTTTCTTCTCTTTCCTGCAGTCTGAATCACCTGTTCTATCTCCGCGGATATCTGTGTATTTTTTCCCCAGTTTCCGATGAGTGCCGGTTGTTCTTCTATGTCATAGGTTCTCCATAGATTCACTTCGCTGATGCTCAATTTGGGGTTTGGCCAATATTTAGCCTGAACAGCACGAGCTTCTGCCTGTGAAATTTCAAGTTTCTGTGCAATAATGTCGAGGTTTTTAGCCAGAAAAACGGTTTCAGCTTCTTTTCTGCTGATTTTCAGAGTATCTGAAATTTGTGCGGAAAAGAAACTGAAACAATGAATATACAATAGGGTAAAAAATAGCTTTTTCAAGGTCTCTTATTTAAGACCACAAAGCTATTCTCCTAATATTAGAGGGAATTTCAAACAAAATTAAAATTCGGTTAGTCCAACATTAGAGTTTGATTAGAATGATTTTCTTTTTGGGGAAACTGGTTTAAATAATTATAGTTAGGCTAAAGCCCACGGATTTTGAATCTATTTTATAAACAGGTTAAAAACCCTTTCCTATTGAATATAGACTATCACCAAGATTTTTTTAATCTGAATATCTTATCTTTTCAAATGACCATGCATAGTAAGAATCTGCTAATCCGGAAGAGCAATCAGGAATGCACGGGAAATACCAGAGTAACCAACGTGCCTTTATTGACAGCAGAATCAATTTTCATCACAATATGATGATGGTCAAAAATACTTTTCGAAAGTGACAGTCCAATTCCGCTTCCTTTAATTGCCTCTACATTCTTTCCTCTGTAGAAAGTTTCAGCTATTTTGGCAAGATCTTCAGAAGGAATTCCTCTGCCTTCATCTCTGACTTCAATATGCAGTTGATTTTCTTTCTCAGACAACGTAAGTATCACAGGCTTATCATAAGAATACTTAATGGCATTTTCAACAATATTATATAATGCCAAATATAACAGAGTTTCATTTCCGGGAAATTCCAGCAGAGCAGGCTGGGACACCTGAAGCTGTATTTTAATGGAGCCTTTATTTTCTTTTGCTTTCGGGTCTAATTTCTCATAGATTTTCCAGATCAGTTCATCCACTCTCATTTGCTTGTGGGAAGATTCCAGCTTGGTCATTCCGGACATCAGCAGAAGATTGTTGAGGATATTTTCAATCTCATATACATTTTCCAGCGATTCTTTTGCCACTTCTCTATACTCTTCCGGAGTACGGTCTTTCTGAGCGAACACTTCCAGATTTCCGGAGATCGCAGCAAGAGGTGTTTTAAATTCATGAGAAACGTAATTGATAAAATTCTGCTGTAAGAGTACATTTTCAGAAATCCTGCCCAGAAGTTTATTATAAGATTTTATCAGGTCTTCAATTTCATCATTGGTGTTGGTAGAAGTAATGGCAGTAGAAATATTATTGTAGTCTACTTTATTGATGCGCTCTACAACATTGGAAATAGGTTTATAAACTACCTTCGAAAGATATCGGCTCAGAAAATAGATCGCCAGCAATCCGATAACCAGTACAGAAATCATAATAATGGCAAGCCTTAATATCTGCGACTGAAATGAGTCATTGGGAGATTTTACGAAAACCACAAAGTCTCCCTGATTATCCGGATAGAAAATCCCATAATAAAATTGGTTATCCGACATAAACTGCATGCCTTTATTATTTCGGACTGCCTGCAGGTGAAAAGGTTTGATATTCTTATCGTTCAGGTTCTGCCCGAAAGTAACCTCATTATTCTGATTGTAAACTGCTACCCTGTTATTCTGAATCAAATGATTGTATTCTTTTTTGATCTGGGCATGCCGGTCTTTCGGGAGTTCATCTTTATCCAGATAATAAATGGCAGAAATAAGGGCCGTATTTCTAAGCTTTTCAAAATAAAAAATCTTGGTACTGTCATAATACGCAAAGAATATCACCGCAGATGTGATGATAGAAACAATGCCGAATGAAAGGCTTGAAATAAGGGTAAATCTATTCCTGAGAGTCATTTTCAGTCTTTGATTAAATATCCGGTTCCTTTTACCGTATGAATAATTTTTTGTTCCGTTTCGTCAATCTTATTACGGACATAGGAAATATAAACATCCACAACATTGGTGGTATTATCAAAATCAATTCCCCACACCTTATGTAAAATCTGGGTTCTGCTCAGTACTTTATTTTTATTCTCCATAAGGAAAGTAAACAGTTTGTACTCTGTAGGAGAAAACTCAATTTCTTTATCATTCTGCGTTACCTTATGAAGATCTGTATCAATCACAATATTTCCGCATGACAAATACTGATCTTCTTTCTGATAACTGAGTTTATTTCTTCTGGTTAAAGCTTTAATCCTGGAAATAAGCTCTTCAAAATGAAAAGGTTTGGATAAATAATCATCCGCCCCCATATCCAGCATCTTGATTTTATCATCCGGGCTGTTCAAAGCACTTAAAACAAGAATCGGAGTATAGTTCCCTTTAAATCTTATGATCTGCGTGAGCTGCATTCCATCTAATCCGGGAAGCATGATATCCATTAAAATAAGATCAAAATCATAGGTATGAAGAAGTTCGCGTGCTTTTTCTCCGGAATCTGCAAGGGTCAGACTGTATCCAGCCTCGGAAAGGCCTTTTATCAGGAAATTACTGATTCTTTGATCATCTTCTACCAACAAAATATTCATAAGTCTCTGAAATTTCCTATAAATATAGGTATTCTTGTTCAGAAAGAAAGCTGGAAGAAAGAAGAGAGAAACATTGCACATCCATCAAAACTGTAATCAGACGTTTTATTTCTCTTTTAAAAATAGTAGAACAAACAACTCTTATTGCCCATACAGCTTCCGACCTTTTTTCATAATTTTGAAAGATGGAGATGATCTACTTAATTATTGGCTTTGTTGCCGGAGGTGTACTGGGAGCGGTGATACTATATTTTGCCTTGAAATCGTCAATGGTTTCAAGAAGTTCTTATGATGAACTGAATACCCTATCCATTAAAAATCAATCTGATCTGGAAAATTCAAACCTGAAGATCCAGGAGCTTAATCAAAACATCAGCAAAGAGAAAGAATCCAATATTCTGCAACAGGACCTCCTTGATGATCTGAAAAATGAATTCTCCAAAATTTCTGCTGAATATACTTCTCTCAACAGTCAGTTTCAGGAATTAAAACAAATGAATCAGAGACAAACTTCCCAGATAGAAACTCATATTCTGGAAAAACAGGCTATTTTTGCTAAAAACTCTGAACTTTCGGCTAAAAATGAAGGCCTGCAGAAATCCCTTGATACTCAGAAAGAGGAAATTATTAAGATCCAGGAGGATAGTAAACTTCAGTTTGAAAACCTTGCGAATAAAATTCTAGAAGAAAAAACGGAAAAGTTTACAGCACTAAATCAAAATAACTTAAAAAACATCCTTGAACCTTTCCAGGAAAAAATAGCTGATTTAAAAAACAAGGTGAATGAAGCTTATGAGAAGGAAAATAAAGAACGTTTCTCTCTTGCTGAAAAAGTAAAAGAACTGGCAGAACTGAACCAACAGATTTCGGATGATGCTAAAAAACTGACCCGCGCTCTGAAAGGAGAAAGTAAAACCCAGGGGAACTGGGGAGAAATGATTCTGGAAAGCATACTTGAAAAATCGGGATTGGTAAAAGGACGGGAGTACTTTCTGGAACATGAATTACGGGATGAAGATAATAAAGCTTTATTCTCAGAATTTTCCGGTAAAAAAATGCGCCCGGATGCCGTTGTCAAATATCCTGATGAGAGAAATGTCATCATTGATTCTAAAGTATCGCTTACCGCTTTTACAGAACTTGTAGACGAAACTGATGCTGATGTATATGCTATCAAAGTAAACCAACACCTTGGTTCTATCAAAAATCACATTACTCAATTAAGTCAGAAAGCTTATGATGACTACGGAAAGTCTCTGGATTTCGTGATGATGTTTATTCCTAGTGAGCCCGCTTATATTGCAGCCATGCAGGCTGACCAGAATCTTTGGAACTATGCTTACGAAAGAAGAATCCTGCTGCTCAATCCAAGTAATCTGATCACTTCTCTTAAACTGATTGCCGATCTCTGGAAACGTGAATATCAAAACAGGAATTCTATCGAAATTGCGGAACGCGGCGCAAGACTCTATGACAAATTTGTAGGTTTTGTGGATAACCTCGAAAAAGTAGGAAGAAATCTTGATCAGGCAAAAAATGTATTCAATGATGCTTATAAGCAGCTTCACACCGGAAACGATAACCTTGTGATCCAAACACAAAAACTGAAATCACTGGGAATCAAAAATAAAAAAGATCTTCCACAAAGTCTTATTGACAACAGCAGCTTCACTGAACCATCAGAAAGCTAAATCCCGGTTTGTATGTTTTCATTTGCATCATATCCTTATCCCAAATCCGAATCTTTCAAAGAAATTTTCGTCTCTTCTATGGGGGCAGGAGTTTCTGTGTATTTGTTTCTGATTATTTTTCAGCCTTTTGGCACCGAAAACTTCCAACACCCATACAAGTTTTTATTACTTTTTCCTTATTGTATTATTTTCGGAGCTGCATTTTTCGGAGCTCATTTTATTACTTCCCGTTTTAGCCACTGGAATATTGGGGCAGAACTTTTAAAAATAATTTTTATCCTGTTTTTGGGGTCAGTTATTTCCTACTTTTACAACTCATTATTTTTGAGCCATGTACAGCTTGATCTGGGTAATTATTTTTATATGTTCCTTTATTCTCTGGCAGTCGGCATCCCCATATCTATCATATATATTTTATCCAGATATATTTATTTAAAGAATACCCATGAAAATACAGCCCGGGATATTTCTCAGCATCTTCCTGTTTCAGCTCCTGAAGTATGTGACAATCGATTAAAGATCTCGACACAGACTACAGAATTGATTATCGGTGAAAGCAATTTCCTTTGTGTACAGTCAATGGAAAACTATTGTACATTTTATTTTTCAGAGAATAAAACGGTTAAAAAATCACTGGTCAGAATCAGTTTATCCAATGCTTTGCAGCAAATCGAAACGGACTCTATTAAAAAATGCCACCGTTCTTATATTGTCAATCTTGCCAAGGTAAAAGACCTCAAAGGAAATGCTCAGGGATATAAATTGATTCTCCCGGAAATCGATTTTGAAATCCCTGTTTCAAGAACTTTTATTTCGAAAATTATCCCCCAATTACAAAAGCAGAATACATAAGTTTTGTCATTCGTCACTATTCTTTGTTATTCATCACATTAATTTTAAACCATTGATTTAAAACTACATTTTTGCTCAAAATTAACTGACATGAGTAAAAACATCCGTTTCCTTTTAACCTTTATCCTGGGTTTTACAGCCTACTATTTCTTTGATTTTTTCTTCTTTAAGAATATTCAGAACTTCGCAAAAGGAATTTTTCACAGCAAAGCAGCTGCCCACCTGACCGCCTATCTGGTGACTTTAATTCCACTGATCCTCACTTTAAAAATCATATTACCTAAAAGAAAAATTTCAGATCTTCTTTCTTTAGACAAGCCTTTGATCAAGGGATTGGCAGTAGCTTTCATCGGAACGCTCCCTATGCTTACCGGATACCTGATTCATTTTAAAATGGCTCAAAAAATAGATTTTGAATCCCTGTTTATCAACACCGCTTCATCAGCGTTTTTTGAAGAGATCATCTTCAGGGCCTTTCTTATTGGAATTCTTTACCGATTTACCAGACTTGGCTTTTTATCAGCGGCATTATTGGGATCTTTACTGTTTGCACAGGTGCATTTATACCAAAGTCAGAATGTAGCAGAGCTTACAGAGATCCTTGCGATTACCTTTTTGGGGTCTTTATTCTTTGCCTGGTCTTATTTTGAATCCGGATACAATCTGTGGACAGCAATATTCCTTCATTTTTTAATGAATCTGTATTGGGAAATCTTTACCGTATCAGAAAATGTTTCCGGCAATCTCTATGGAAATCTTTACAAGTTTTCGTCCATTGCTGTCACGGTTGGGATTCTTATTTATTATAAAAGGAAAAATAAAATTCCGTTTGAGATCACCTGGAAAAGTCTTTTTATCAAAAGCAGAGAAGTTCAATGATAAATTTTGCATAATTTTGCGGAATGTTGATAGAAAGTTTTCAAAACGAAAAAATAAAAAATGTCACTAAGCTCCTTACTGACAACAGATTTCGTAAAAAATCAAAAGTTTTTGTAGTAGAGGGCCAGCAGGAAAATGAAAGAGCCATGCAGTATGATTTCGAACCGCTGGAGTTCTTTATCTGTGAAAATATCTTTAAAGGAACTCTTCCGGAAGGGAAAATTCATCATGTGAGTGAAAAAGTATATGAAAAAATCGCTTACAGAGGAAGTTCCGAAGGGATTATCGGAATCTACCATGCAAAAGAAACCCCTCTTTCATCATTTATTCCTAAAGAAAATTCAACAGTAATTATTGTTGAAGGAGTAGAAAAACCTGGAAATCTTGGAGCTATTTTAAGAAGTTGTGAAGCATTTGGTGTAGATGCACTGATTGTTGCTGACGGCAAAACTGATTTCTACAATCCTAACGTGATCAGATCCAGCGTAGGCTGTCTTTTTGGAATGGAAGTATACCAGGCTGAAAATGAAGAAACATTGGAATTTTTGCAAAAAAACAATTTCAATATCTACACTACGCTTATGGACGAAAGTGCTGAAGATCTTTATAAGAGGGATTTCAGACAGCGTTCAGCAGTATTATTTGGTACAGAACATTCGGGATTGAGTGATTTCTGGATTGGAAAAGGAAAAAACACACTGATTCCGATGGCCGGAAGTATTGATTCTTTAAATCTGAGCAATGCTGTGGCAATTACCTGCTATGAATCTTTAAAACAAAAGAAAGGATAAAAGGCTATTGATCAATAAGGCTGATCTTTATTTTTCAATGAGATTGCTTCGCCTTCGGCTCGCAATTACAAAGCATAAAAAAACCGTTTCACTGGGTGAAACGGTTCTTTTATTGTTAAGCGTATGCTAGAATTATTTCTTAGCAGCATCTTTAGCAGCATCAGCAGCTCCTTTAGCAGCTCCTTTAGCAGCATCAGCAGCACCTTTAGCAGCGTCAGCAGCTCCTTTAGCAGCATCTTTAGCAACTTCAGCACCAGCAGCAGTTGTAGCAGCAGCAGCATCTTTAGTAG
>JASLCD010000111.1 GCA_030146295.1 Chryseobacterium sp. | reverse complement strand
GAGCAGTAGGTAGCTCGTCGGGCTCATAACCCGAAGGTCATCGGTTCGAGTCCGGTTCCCGCTACTACATAAAAGAGAAGCAATACATTATTGCTTCTCTTTTTTTGTGACAGTTTTAAGGCATAAGCCAAGAGTCTAGATAAACATCTTCTGCTTCCACTGTTGATACGCTTTTCTCATACAATGCCCGCAGGGACGATAATTGTTTTGCTCTGCTTCTTTTTCGCCTGTGAAGAAAACTCTGTTTTCCTTTTTCATTCTTTTTCCCGACTGGCAGCTCAGTAGTCCGTAGATCTTCAATTTTTTATTTCCGCCCAAACAAATTTCTTTGCTGTGAATTTTACTTCTCAGGTCTTCACTTAATATTTGAGAATGCTGGATCATTGGTAATTGACAGTTTATAATTGTTGGTTGTGACATTTCTGTTGGATAAATTACTAACTCGCTGCATCATGAAAAATAATTCCCAAAGCATACCGGCTTCCCTCATGAACTTCACTTACTCCATGCTTCATATTGACTCTGTAGTATCCTTTTGTCCCTCTTTCGGGTTTAAACTGGGTGGTGAAAATGAGAGCATCTCCTTTTTTAGGTTTTAAAACAATTGCTTTTGACTGTGCTCTCGGAATTTGCTGAGTAAGTACAAATTCTCCACCTGTAAAATCTTTGTCAGGTTCACTGAGCATTAATACGATTTGAATAGGAAAGTAGACATCACCATATAAATCCTGATGTAAAGTATTAAAACCACCTTCTTTATATTTCAATAGTAAAACAGTAGCTTTTTGCTGGCCGTTCGTATGACATTGTTGTAAAAATTTTTGATGATCTAAAGGAAATTCAGTGCCAATATGTAAGGCTTTAAACCAGGAATTGGCAATAGGAGCAAGATACGGATAAATGTTCGTTCGTATGGTCTGAATAAGGTCAGGAAGCGGATAATCAAAATATTTATATTCACCAAGCCCAAAACGATGTCTGGCCATGACAACTGTTTTTCGGTAAAGAGAAGAATGGTCATAATCTGATTTTAATATTTCACATTCTTCAGGTGATAGCAGATTGGAAATTACTGCATATCCGTTTTTATGCATTGTTTCTGAAAGCTGATGCCAATCTGTATTTTCTATGGTGTGGATGATCTCTTTCATTGGTTTGATTTTATACTGCAAAAATCCGAAGTTGTTCAGAATAATAAAATCCGAAACATGTGATATTATTTCCAGACAGAATCATCTGGACTATCTGTATAACATTAATCTGGATGATAATCCCGGTCCTGTTTATGGCTACTTTTGCCCTGTTAATAAAAAATATATATAACGATGAATTACATGATTAAAAAAGCGGGGCTTGAGGATCTTAATGAAACTGCAGAATTATTCAATCTATATCGTGTTTTTTACAGACAGGAATCGGATGTTGAAAAGGGAAAGGCTTTTCTCAAAGAAAGGTTTTTGAACAATGAATCGGATATCTTTCTTGTGATAGCTGAAGAAAGGGCTGTGGGATTTGTACAGCTTTATAAGTTGTTTCACTATACCAGACTACAGAAACAATGGCTGCTAAGCGATTTGTTTGTTCATCCGGACTATAGAGGGAAAGGACTTTCTGTAGCGTTAATTGACCGTAGTAAACAATGGTGTGAAGAAACAGGGGCGTGTGGATTGATGCTTGAAACAGAAAAAACCAATGATATCGGAAATACTTTATATCCCCGTTGTGGATTTGAATATGATGGGTTGCACAATTACTACCATTGGTGGAAGTAGGTATTAGCTGGGAAACCGGAAATGGGGAGAAAAAATACGACAGAGGGAAATACCGGGTTAAATGGATGCATTAAGATGATTTTTTTATTTTAAATTCTTCCCATTTCCATTTTCCTTTCCGGAGTAGTATTAGTTCTACAATTCTGAACATTTAATTCTACAGGTATTCTTCTATCTGTAAAGGACATAGTTCTATTTTTGTAAAGCTTTACAGATCATGGGTAGGACAGTTGATCTGTAAAGTATATGCAAAAAAATCTCTGCCTAATTTTCTACTTTTTCCCCAAAGAGTTTTATGATTAGTACCACAAAACTGCTTTTTACGGCGGAGATTTTTTGCTTTTAGAAAATAAAAAAAGAGAACCGCAACTGCAGTTCTCTTTTTTTAATTTTTAAATATGATTTAGATATTATTGTGCCAGTTGAGCATAAGGAGTAAGCTTGTTGTCATCAGACATGGTCTGTCCCAAAAAGTCTCTTTTCTGATCCGCTTTCATTCTTCCTGCAGCATCGTTGGCATTGAAGTAAGCTTCACTCAATTTTGTAGCGATATCAGCAGGTTTGAAATCAAATTTAGTATCACCTTCTACACCCAGGTATCCGTTCTTTCTAGTAAGGTTGGTAATATAATTGTTGTAGTTGATCATTGTGCCTCTCAACATATTATTATGGTATTCCATACATTTCTTAGCCTTTTTAGAAGAATTGTTCAGAATACAGTTTTTCATATTATTTCTGTATAAAAACCATTCAGATTCTAAGATACCATATTCTTTACCTAAAGCAATTTTCCCGTTATTCACAATATTATTATCCCCTTCTTTTGTAGAGATCGTCTGAAGATGCTGAATAACCAATGGAACGGTAGCTTCAATTTTTGATTTTGTATCCTTTAATATGCTGAGATCAGCAGCGGGAGACCCCTTCTTTTGTGCTGTAGTAACGTTAAAAATAAGCAGTAATAGTACAATCAATAAATTATATCTTTTCATGAGAAATTTTTAAAGCACTAAAATAAATATAATTTCCCGGTTAAAACAAATTCATTTTAATTTTATTTAATAAAATTTAACAAGTTTTAAGAATTTATACCCGAAATGACTCTTTTTCTGTGGATTAAGCAGATAATGATTTCACTCCTTTAAAAAATTAATATATTTTATTTAATTTTATATCATTGGTTTTCAGTTGGTTATAATAAAGTTAATGGTTATCACTAAAAAAATAGTTGTTTGGTTCATTTTTATTTCTACATTTGTATAACTAATTTCTTAGTGATATAGAATTGGATGACTTTATATCACAATAATTGATAATTGAACAGGATATGAAAATTCAGACTTTAACAAAAGCAGAAGAGCAGGTAATGCAGTATTTATGGAAAATAGAAAAAGGATTCCTAAAGGATGTTCTTGATCTTTTTCCGGATCCGAAACCGCATACCAATACGGTCTCTACCATTTTAAAAGTATTGAAAGACAAAGAATTTGTAGACTATCGTGTACATGGAAGACAGCATGAGTATTTTCCGTTGGTTTCAAAAGAACAGTATTCCGGGAAAACCATGAAAAGTCTTGTGAAAAACTATTTTAAAGGCTCCTACAAAAGTGCCGTTTCGTTTCTGGTAGAAAAAAACGAAATGACTGTAGAAGATCTTGAGATGCTATTGGATGAACTCAAAAAGAAAGACTAGTACCTATGGAAACAATACTTTTATACTTTGGGAAAACAATTTTATGTTCGGGTGTAACATTTTTGTATTACCAGTTGTCTTTAAAAGACAAGACATTCCATCATTATAACAGATTTTATCTGTTGGCCGCAATTGTGATATCACTGCTGCTGCCACTCATCAGAGTAGACGATTTTACGATAGAGGTCAATAATGATATGTATATGCTTCTTGATAAGATTCAGAATTTTAACACACAAAAAAACATAGACAATGGTAACCTTTATTTTAACCTTATTTTTTCAGCTCTGGGACTGGTTTCTCTCTATTTTTTAGGAAAACTGATCTACGGGATTTTCAAAATCCAGCAGTTTAAAAACCAATTTCAGAAAGAAAGTTTTGACGGGATCAACTTTTACCGTACAGACCTTAGCGAAGCCCCATTTTCCTACTTTAAAAACCTGTTCTGGAAGAATGCCATCACACTGCATTCTGATATCGGAAAACAGATTTTAAAGCATGAGATGGTACATATTGAGCAGAAACATTCCTTTGATAAGATTTTTATCGAGATGATAACTTCTGTTTTCTGGTTCAATCCGTTTTTTCATATCATCAAAAAAGAAATTAATCTCATCCACGAATACCTGGCTGATAAAAAAGCCGTACAGCAATCGGACACCAAAGCATTTGCGCAGATGCTTTTAGCAAGCCACTTTTCCGGAACACAGTTGCCTGCTGCCAGTCCGTTTCTAAGTTCAAACCTTAAAAAAAGACTTAAAATGTTACAAAAACCAAAAACCAAGTTCGGATATGCGCGAAGAATTCTTGCATTGCCGGTGTTATTTACCGTAGCTTTTGCTTATCTGGTAAATGCAAAGAACAAAGAAATTGAAGAAACCAACCTTTCTATAAAAAAAGCAGTTTCAGAAATCAAAAAAGATACAGTAAGACCTGAAAAATCGGTTCAGAGAAATATTACAGGATTAAAATCTGCATCACCGGAAGATCATACAAAATTGACCGAGCTTGAAAAGAAGATCAAAGAAAAAGAGAAAGAACTGGATGGATTGGATCCGGAAAGTGATGCCTTCAGTGATAAAATTGAAGAAATAAGTAATCTGGCATCAGAAATAGGAGAGATGGCTTCCAAAGTTGAAGTTGATGAATATTTCAATTCCGCTGAATGGAAAAATCAGATGAAGGAGCTTGAAAATATGGATCCTCTTGATAAGAAAGCACTTCGTAAAATAGAAAGAGCGGCTAAGAAAGCGGAAAAAGCGGCTGAAAGAGCCGTAAAAAACATCGTTCCTCCCACACCGCCTAAAGAACCTAAAGCCCCGAAAGTAGTTTATTTTAAAAACAATAATACAGTCTACTATAAAGATCTTAGCCCTAAAGAAAAAGAAGAAGTACGCAAAGCAATGGCTGAAGCTAAAAATGCTATGAAAGAAGCAGCAAAAGCCAGAGTGGAAGGAGAAAAAGCCAGAATAGAGAGTGAGAAAGCCAGAATAGAGGGAGACAGAGCGAGAGTTGAAGCAGATAAAATCAGGTTTGATTCGGATAGAATCAGAAGAGAAGTTGAAAGAGCCCGCGCAGAAGCTGAAAAAAGATCTGCCAGCTTTAAAGACGGTACTTTTATTAAAATTTCTAAGGGCTCACCTGGTGTTGTCGTAATGAATGCTGATTTTATCAAAAAAGACGCCAATGGAAACATCGTGATGAATGGGGTGAAAAAGTTTAAAATAGGTGGCACTGATGATGTAAAATACAAGTATTATATTGATGGGAGAGAAGTTTCACAAGATGATATAAACTCATTAGATACAAACAATATATCAAGAGTCAATGTCAATACCGAGAAAAAAGGTGATATTAAGCAGGGGGAAGTAAGAGTTGAGACAAAGAAATAAAGTTCCATCAGGCTTTGTCAGTTTCAGATTGGCAAAGCCTTTTTTAAACATATGTTATGAAAAGTAAAATTCTATTTTTTTTATTTCTGGGAGTGCTTGGCAGTGCACAGGTCAACAGATTTTTTTATGAATATAAGTTTATTCAGGATTCCAATAATAAGGAAGATGTAAAGACAGAAATGATGATGCTCGATATCGATAAAAACGGGTCAAGCTATTACAGCCGTGATAAATTTGTAGCAGATTCCACCGCAAAAGTAGAACTTGAAAAACAACTGAAAGCTGGAGGCGGAAATATCAGTGTCAACAGAAGAGAAAGGCCGGGACAGGTTTCTTATAAAGTAACCAAACAATATCCTGATTTCAAAACCTATCTTTTTAGAAGCGTTTCCACTGATAAATATAAAATAAAAGAAGACCAGAAACCGGAATGGAAAATACTCCCTGAGAAACAGAAAATCGGAGCTTATCAGGCTCAGAAAGCCACTGCCAGCTTCGGAGGCAGAGAATGGATAGCCTGGTTTACGACAGATCTTCCTTTTCAGGATGGGCCTTATGTTTTTTACGGGCTTCCCGGTCTTATTGTAAAAATTGAGGACACCACCGGATCTCATATCATGACGATGATAGGTAATAAAACGATTAATACTCCGGCCACTGAATCGGAAATGCAGATGCCTGATCATGTAAAAGTATTGGGAATAGGCGGAAAAGAGCTGGAAGTAACGAAAGATCAGTTCAAAAAAGTATGGAAGGCTTATGTAAATGATCCTGCTAAGAATATGAGAGAAATGATGATGAAAAATGGTGATGGCAATACCAAATTTACTTTCAAG
>JASLCD010000100.1 GCA_030146295.1 Chryseobacterium sp. | reverse complement strand
GAAACAAAAAATTTAAATTTGCAACTATGCAAAAAATCCTTATAGTAGAAGACGAAAAAGCAATCTCGGGGGTACTTCACAGTATTCTTTCGGATGAACTAACCGATTATGAATTTGTTATCGCTGAAGATGGCCTTGAAGGTTACAAACAGGTAGAAAAAGAAGATTTCGCATTGGTGATCTCTGATATCAAAATGCCTAAACTTTCAGGAACTGAACTTTTGAAGCAAAGTCTCGCATTAAAACCAGAAACTACTTTTATCATGATCTCAGGCCACGCAGATATTGACTCTGCTGTTTCCTGTTTGAAAGAGGGCGCATACGATTTTATCTCCAAGCCAATTGATATCAACAGATTGATCACGAGTGTGAAAAACGCTTTGGTGAAGGAAACTCTGAAGAAAGAGAATAAAAATCTTCAGACTGAAAATAAAACCTTAAAGAGAAAAGTAAACAAAAAATACCAGATGATCGGTACTTCTCCTGCTCTTCAAAAGATTCAGGATATGATCGAAAAAGTAGCGGCTTCTGATGCCAGAGTTCTTATTACTGGGCCTAACGGTGCCGGAAAAGAATTGGTAGCTCATGCCATCCACAACCAAAGTGAACGTGCAAGAGGTCCTATGATAGAGGTCAACTGTGCTGCAATTCCGTCTGAGCTTATTGAATCTGAACTTTTCGGACATGTAAAAGGGTCTTTTACAGGGGCTATTAAAGATAAACAGGGAAAATTTGAGCAGGCTAACGGGGGTACTATCTTCCTTGATGAGATTGGCGATATGAGTCTTATTGCTCAGGCTAAGGTATTGAGAGCTCTTCAGGAAAGCAAAGTTTCTCCTGTAGGAAGTGATAAAGAAATAAAAGTTGACGTAAGAGTAATTGCGGCAACCAATAAGAATATGCAGAAAGAAATTGAGGAAGGGAAATTCAGAGAAGACCTTTACCACAGACTGTCTGTTATTGAAATCTATGTTCCGCCATTGGATGAAAGAAAAGAGGATATCAAATTGCTGGTTGAGCATTTCTCAGGTATGATTGCTGATGAGCATGGTACTGCTGTGAAAAAATTTGATGATAAAGCTGTTGATGCCTTAAAAGGTCTTTCATGGACTGGAAATATCAGAGAATTGAGGAATGTTGTGGAAAGATTGATTATTCTTGGTGGAAACACTGTTTCTGAAGGCGACGTTGCAAGTTTTGTAAGGAAATAATAAAGCTATTATTTACTATATTATAAAAATTTGCAGTGTCACCACACTGCAAATTTTTTTTGTGCCTATTTGAATTATAAACTATATGAATCTTAAAATATTATGAACTTTTTAAACAAAAACTATACGAAAGAATGCCTGACTTTGGCTCTGCCTGTGATGCTTACCCAGGTGGGGCAGGTTTCGGTAAACTTATTCGACAATATTATTGTCGGAAAACTTTTGGGTGCTGATGCGTTGGCATCCGTTTCATTGGGAAACGCTGTATTTTTCTCCATATTTGTATTAGCTCTGGGCTTTTCATTTGCCATCCCGCCATTGGTTTCGGAAGCACATTCAAGAGAGGATCATGCGACGATAAATTCTGTTTTTAGCCATGGGTTTATCATCAACATGTCTGTTGGGGTGATTCTGATGGTAATTTTACTTTTGGGAATGCCTCTACTCTACCATTCCGGGCAGCCGGCCAAGATTATTCCTGATACAGTAGGTTTCTTAAGTATCATGGTAGTCAGTATGATCCCATTTATGGCATTTCAGACCCTTCGTGAAGTGTCTGAAGGTTTATCTTACACCATTGGAGTTACCAAGGCAACTATTATTGCGAATATCATTAATATTGCTTTAAACTATGTCTTTATCAAAGGACTCTGGGGAATCCCTGCAATGGGTGTCCAAGGATCTGCTCTGGCAACCTTGATTTCCAGAATCTTCATGGTTGTTTTCCTTTATTTTGTTTTGGTGAAAGAAGAAAAAACAAGACGTTATATCAAAGATTTCTCTTTAAAGATCAAGGATTTTTCAAAGCAGATGTTTGATAAAATGGTAAAACTGGGATTGCCTACGGCTTTGCAGATGTTCTTTGAAGTAACGGCTTTTGCAGGTGCTGCATTTATCTGCGGACTGATCTCTGCTCATGATATTGCTTCTCACCAGATCGCCTTAAGTATGGCCTCTTTCACCTTCAACTTATGTGTTGGGTTTAGTGTTGCTTCTACGGTAATGATCGGTAGAAAAGTTGGTGAACAGAATTTTGTGGAACTCAGAAAGGTAGGAATCAACAACCTGAAGATTGCTTTTATCTTTATGTGCATCTGTGGATTGGTCTTTATTTTAGGAAGAAATATACTTCCTACTTTCTTTACCAAAAAAGAAGAAGTGGAAGTGATTACCCTGGCATCCAAACTAATGATTATTGCAGCACTGTTCCAGCTTTCTGACGGAATACAGGTGACCGCTTTAGGAATGCTGAGAGGGTTGCAGGATGTGAAAATTCCTTCTATTTATACCTTTATCGCCTATTGGGTGATTACCATTCCATTGGGATATTTCTTATGTGTAACCCTGGAAATGGGGGCATTCGGAATGTGGATTGCACTCGGATTAGGACTAACCGTTTCCGCTGTTTTCCTGGTCAAACGATTTCTAAATATGTCTGCAAAAAGAATTAAGCAGAACACATAAACAAAAATAAGTAAATATTGACGCAGAGTTTTTGAGCTCTGCGTTTTTTATTGAACATTATTATTTCTAATTTCGTCATTATGAAAACATCAGTCAGCTATGGATTTAACTAAAGAAGACCTTCGAAACGATGCTCTAAATTATGATTTTAGCTTCGGAAGAGTAAAGACTATTGTAAAGGGACTCAATGAAGCTATACATTATTTAAGGGGTAGTGAACTTAGTATCGACTGGTGGGGAACTATGGATGAAAAATATGAACATGAATCCATATACAATCTGGTAATTCTTTCTTTTGAACATTATCTAAAAACAACCATAGAAGATTATAAGCTCGTTAACGAAGAGGACAACTCTCAACTCTATTATTCCGAGCCCAATATTTCATTGATTTTTATCCTGGCAAAGTATATAAAAAATGAACTGGAGTTTCCACAAAAAGCGTTGAGTCATTATAATTTAAATATTCATGATTATCCCGTGTACAATGGTATTATTGCCCTAAATCCCCAAAAAGACTTAGATGAAATTTTAAATCAAATAAAAAAATGGAGAAATAAAATTATTACGATATATTATCGGGAATAAAAAGAAAATAGCTGTTTCAGATTTGAGACCGCTATTTTTTATTTAAGTCATATTTTTTACTAATCGATCCTCTTTCCTAAGATCTTCAGGCTTCTTTCAACGCCATCCAAAATGGCTACATTAGGAAGGCTTCCCCAATCTTCAAACCCAAAATATCTGAACAGTTTCAAACTCGGCTCATTATGAAGGAAAATGAGAGCTACGAGGTTTTTTACCCCAAACTGACCAGCATTATCAATGCAATACTGAAGAATAGTTTTACCATATCCTTTTCCCCTGCAGGCTTCATCCAGATAAATGCTTACTTCCACCGTTCCGTTGTATGCTGCTCTTTCATGGAATGAACTGAAGCTTACCCATCCGATCATCTCATTTTGTTCATCTTCAACCACCCAAAGCGGTCTTGTCTGAGGATTGTGTTCTTCAAACCATTTTAGTTTGCTTTCTACAGACACTTCTTCCATATCTGCAGTTACCATTCTTGAAGCAATTGTTGAATTATATATAGCTACGATTTTATTTAAATCTGCCAATTCAGCATTTCTGAACTTTAATTTTTCCATGAAGATGATATTCAACTTAATTTTACACAAAAATAACAAATTTAAAAACACCCCTGTAAAATTATGACCGAATTATTATATTTTAATACTTGAATCAATCGAACCCCTTAAAAACAACAAGCAAACAACAGAATAATTCATTTAAACACGCACATGCTCAAGAGTTTCATCTTAACAAAATTGAATGCCGGTTAATTTTGATGAAAATGATTTTCTTATGCCTTACATTAAACATCTTTGCTCCTTTTCGGTTTTCCAACAAAGAAGAGGATGACCTCCAATTGTAATGAGAACTTATTCAATGTAAAGATCTAGAAATTCCATTCTAATTTTTCACCTCAATTATTTCAGATCCTTCAGGATTCTATTCAAGCTCCTTACTGTAATTCCGAGATAGGCAGCCATATCTTCTTTAGAAATATGAATTCCTTGTTGGGACTGCATATTCAGCAATTGTGTTACCGTATGTTCTACTGTATAAAGCTGTTGATAGGATGCTCTGCTGGAAGTGTTGATAATTCGGTCTGCAAAGATATCCAACAATAAATTATTTAAAACGATATCATTTTTAAGCAAAAACCTGAAATACGGAATTGCGATCTCATACACCGAAACTTCAGTTAACGTTTCGATACTGCATAAACATGGTGTATTCTTGATCATCTCTATTTCCCCTATAATTTCACCATTTCCGGAAAACTCTACAATATATTCTTTTCCATTTTCTTCAGTAAAATAGCATTTGGTAATTCCCTCCTTAATAATCATAGGTTTTAAAAGAAACTGCCCCTGTACCAGAATCTGTTCTCCTTTAGGATAAGATTTCAAAAGAATATCTTTCCCATTCTCCTGTTGATGATAAAGCTCTTCAAAATAGTTTAAAAATGCCTGATTGGTTCGTAACATATTGATCCGGGACAAATGTCCTTTCCTTATTAAGTTTTTATATTGAATTTTGCGAACAGAAAATTACAAAACAAAAATGAATAATCATATTACTACGATCGCTTTTGATGCAGATGATACCCTTTGGATCAATGAACCCTATTTTCAGGAAGCAGAAAAAGAATTTTGTATGCTGCTTGAGGATTATCTTCCGCAACATTCGGTATCACAGGAATTATTTAAAACAGAAATGCAGAATCTCCATCTGTACGGTTACGGAGTCAAGGGATTTATGCTTGGTATGATTGAAACTATTGGCAGAGTTTCCAATAACACCGCTTCGCTGGAACTGGTAAACAAAGCCATTCACCTGGGGCAGCATCTTCTTCAGAAACCTATTGAATTATTGGATGGAGTTACAGAAACTCTTGAAAGTTTAAAGGGAAAATACAGACTTGTGGTGGCTACAAAAGGAGACCTTCTGGATCAGGAGCGTAAACTGAAAAATTCAGGATTACAGGACTATTTCCATCATATCGAGATTATGAGTGATAAAAAAGAAAATGATTACAAAAAGCTTCTGAAACATCTGGACTGCCAACCTGAAAACTTCCTGATGCTTGGGAATTCTATAAAATCAGATGTTCTGCCGGTATTGGAAATCGGAGGTTTTGCCGCTCATATTCCTTATCATGTCACATGGAGCCATGAACAGCATGATGTTAACCTTGAACATCCTAATTTTATGGAACTGAAGAGTGTTGATGAAATACTTAGACATTTATCAAAAACTCGTCCTTTGTAGGACGGGTTTTTTACTGGTTTATTGTATTTCTACAAAAAGACATATAATTTTTAATATCCTCAGAATTATATTTTTTTTCGAAATACGCAATTTTTTCATAATACGGCACTCTCACCTTTTCATATAAATAATATGAGCAGATCAACTCAATACTATTCCTGGGAGATTCTTTATTATCCAAAACTATTTGATCCAGTTGATAATGCAGAGAATCTATTTCCATTTGTTTCCATTGAGTTTCCACCTTAAGGGATTCCATTATAAAGTCAAAATCTACATTATCCGGTTCCTTTTTACTGTGAATGAGACTGTCTTTCCATTTTTTATACTCTTCGGCTTTATTGATAGCATATTTTTCAGTGGCGACGTTTCTATAAATTTCATCGGCCAAAAAAGAATGATATCCGGTACATCCTGATCTTACTACGATAGAATCATTTGTCTTTAAATATGCCTTAAATATTTCTTGTATTGATTTTGATTTTCTGGAAAATAAAATATTTGAAATATAATTTTTTACAATGGGACTGCCGTTCAAAGCCATATACATCAATTCCTGCTCCGTTGCTATTTTACCGATTTCCGTATGAATTTTATAGGGTATACTTTCATGCCCATCAACACCTATATTTCTAGATTCGTATTGCTGGCTTTCCGATAATTTCCGGTATAGCTTATCTACTTGTGGAGATAATTGTCCATAGAATAAACCGGAAACCAAGAATAGTAAAAATAGTTTTTTCATTGAGAAATAATGGTTATAGTTTTTGAGTCTAAAAAAACCCGTTCAGATCTGAACGGGTTTTGACGTAAATTATTATTTTTTCAAGCACTTTTCAAGGAACTGATCCTGCTCCCATAAAAGGTGTAAGATATTTTCTTTAGCCTGATATCCATGGGCTTCTTTTGGAAGAAGAACCATTTTTACCGGAGCACCCAGATTTTTCAATGCCTGGAAGTATCTTTCTGTCTGTAGGGTGAAAGTTCCCGGATTGTTATCTGCATCACCGTGAATCAAAAGAAGCGGTGTTTTCATCTTATCTGCATGCATGAACGGAGACATTGTGTTGTAGATCTCCGGAACATCCCAGTAATTTCTCTGTTCACTCTGGAATCCGAAAGGTGTTAAGGTTCTGTTATAAGCCCCGCTTCGTGCAATACCACACGCAAAAAGATTAGAATGGGTCAAAAGGTTAGCCGTCATGAAAGCTCCGTAAGAATGCCCCCCTACCGCTACTTTCTTTCTGTCTATATATCCCAGGTGATCTACTGCATCAATTGCCGCTGCTGCATTGGCTACCAGCTGAGGGATAAAGCTATCGTTGGGCTCTGTCTTTCCTTCACCAATAATCGGGAAAGCAGCATCATCCAGAACTGCATATCCTTTAGTGGTCCAGTATACAAAAGATCCGTAATACGGGAATGTAAAGTCGTTCGGGTTTTGGGTGTTCTGTCCAGCGGTATTTTTATCTTTATACTCAGTAGGATAAGCCCAAATCAGTAACGGAAGCTTCTCTTTTTTTGTTTTTCTGTCGTAATTAGCAGGAAGATAAAGGGTTCCCGTTAAAGTAACACCATCATTTCTCTTATAAGTAATCACTTCTTTGTAAACATCCTTGATGCTTTCAAAAGGATTTGCAAAATTGGTTACCGCTTCTGTCTTATTAGACTTGATATTCTTTTTAAAATAATTCGGATATTGACTTGGAGACTGCTGAGTAGTTAAGATTTCTCCTTTTGAAGGATTCAGAATATCTACAATCCCTTCTTTAGCATTTTTAAGGTTGGAAGTATAAAGTCTTTTCTTTTTCAATGATTTTACATCCATCTCATCAATGAACGGGTGCTGACCATCTTTGGTAAACCCATCTCCGATCAGGTAGGCTTTTCCCCCTTTCATATCTATTACATATTTCCCATACTGATTTTTGGTTGTATTAAAGTTTCCGGGATCACTGTAAACATCCTGATAGTTTCTGTCATCGAAAACTTTAGCTTCTCCGTTATTAAGATCTATCAGGTAAGACTTTGTATTTCTTGTATCATACCAGCCTTCGGAAACAATGGCATAATGGTCATTAGTCCAAACTACATCCTCATATCTCTGCTTTGTTTTGAAGAAAGATTTTGGAGCTGCGGTAAACGGCGCTTCCCAGGTGAATATCTCATCTCTGTAGTCTGCTGTTTTAGACTGGTCTCCTCCGTCCAATGCTTCAGCATAGGTAAGCGTCGCAGGAGCATCACTTCTCCATGACATATCTCTTTTTCCGGTTCTTACAGATGAGAACCCTTTCGGCATTATTTCATTCAAAGGAACTTCATTCACTGTTTTCACGGCATTTCCTTTCATATCATATATCACTGTTGCTGATGGAAATCTGCTTAGTGGAACAATATAGGAAAATGGTTTTTTAATCACTGTAGCCATCAGGTAATTTCCATCAGGAGAAAAGCTTAAACCGGCATACATATCCTGATCTTTCAATTTCTTAAGATTTCCTGCAAAATCTACATTATAAATTTCAGAAGCAGTAAGCGTTTCAAAGTTTTTTTCGTCCTGAGGATTTTTCAAAAGATCCTGATAGGTTCTGTTTTGGGAAACTTTACCATCTGCTGTTGAAACAATCGGACCGGTTGGAAGATCTTTGGCTGCATCTATAAGAGCAGGTCTGTTTTGGGGAAGCGTTCTGATCAGAAAGCTCTGAGAATCATTGTACCATAAATAAGGCATACCTAAATTGGCATTCAGATTATCAGTTGTAATCTTTTTGGCAGAAGCGGTTTCCATGTCTACAACCCAGAGTTCTACCCCTTTACTCGTTGTATTGGTAAAAGCCAGCTTCTTTTCATCCGGGGAAAATGAAACATATGCAATTTTTGGATTGGAAGGCATATTTTTTACCTGAATCTCACTTTTATCATTGATCTTTCTGATCTTCAGATTATTTGAGTAGGTTATGCTGCTTGAAATATTAGTTCCGGGGTTGATTCTCAGCCCACCTAGCTTCATTTCATTCTGGCTGAGATCTTCCAGTGTTTTATATGTTGGACGATAAGTAAAAACTACCCAGTCTTTTTTGCTGTTCATCAAAACACTTGGAGGTCTTTCATAATCTGCAAGTTTTAAAATCTCAGCAGAAGGTTTCTGATAAGTAATATTTTCCTGTGCATCATAAAAATTGAGAAATGCCAAGAGGCAAATAGTCAGTTTTATCTTCATATAAATTCATTTTCTACGAATGTAGTGAATTTTAACAAATTTATAACACTAAAAAATAAGACTCTTTTTGGTGTCATATTTCTTTTTTCATTACTTTTATCTTACAAATTAAAATTATATGAAAAATGTAAGAAAATTATCAAAGAGCAGTTTGAAGACAATTAAAGCGGGAAATGCACCCTTATGTGATTCAGGATACATGGCTTGCAGAGTAAGAGACGAAAACGGAAACCTGATCTGGGACTGCTTACCTCACTGCAATTATTAATAACAGAAAAGGCACCTCATTTCCTGAAGTGCCTTTCTTATTTTATATTCTTTAAAGATTACCAGTCTGAAGCTCTTTTTCTTCTTTCTATCATATGATCTACCGAAACTTTCCCAGCTCCGATTACCATGAGTAAAAGATAAACGGAAAGATAGACAAGTGCCATTTCTCTTTTTTCAAAAGGATCTGCTCCATGTACTGCAAAAGCAGCAATGATCATGGTGAAGATCAGAAAGCCTAAAGAAACTCTTGTAAAAAGCCCTAATATAAGCAGTATTGAACAAACAAATTCAGCAAAAACCGTAAGAATCAGAGATATCTGAGGCCCAAGTCCCATAAAATCGAAGAACTCGATTTTACCGCCTGCCAACAACATCTGAAGTTTTGGAAAGCCGTGGGACAGCATTGCAAAACCAACAAATACTCTCACTGCTAATAAAATAACATCTTTAGGTATTGAGCTCCAATTTGAATTATTATAGTTCATTTACTAAAAAATTTATACTAAGGTAATAAAAATCTTTTAATACAACGGGATTACAGCCGTTTTAGTTTATCGGTATCCGAAATTTTTAAGATCCCTGTCGTTCTTTCTCCAGTCTTTTTTCACTTTTACAAATAGATTTAAGTGAATTTTTTTGGTGAAAAATTTCTCAAGGTCCATTCTCGCTTCTGTACCTACTTTTTTGATGGCCTCTCCTTTGTGCCCGATAATAATTCCTTTCTGTGTATCTCTTTCTACATAAATAATAGAATCGATAAAGATAATTCCCTCTTTCTCCTTGAACTGTTCTGTAACTACTTCTACAGAGTAAGGAATTTCCTTGTCATAATTCAGAAGAATTTTCTCACGTATCGCCTCATTCACGAAGAATCTTTCGGGCTTATCCGTATACTGATCTTTATCGTAGTAAGGAGGGTTTTCAGGAAGTAAAGATTTTATTTTAGGTAAAATAACCTCTGTATTGAAGGCATTCAAAGCAGAAATAGGCAGAATCTCAGCTTTCGGAATTCTGTTATGCCAATCTTCTACCAGTTTTTCAAGGCCTGCCTGATCGGTCTGATCTACTTTATTTAATAAAAGAAGTACAGGTACAGGGATTTTATTTAGTTTATCAATCAAAAATTCTGATGGTTCCGCTTTATCGGTAACGTCTACAATAAACAGGAAAACGTCAGCATCCTGCAAAGAATCCTTTACAAAATCCATCATTTTTTCCTGCAATCCGTATTTTGGATCCAATACTCCCGGAGTATCAGAAAATACAATCTGAAGGTCATCTTCATTATAAATACCAAAAATTCTGTGGCGGGTTGTCTGAGCTTTCTGCGTAACAATCGCCAACTTCTCTCCCATTAATTGGTTAAGCAAGGTCGATTTTCCCGCATTGGGCTTTCCAACTATATTTACAAATCCTGCTTTGTGCATAAAAATTATATTAGGATTTGCAAAGTTACTAAACTAAATCGGTCTTTGGAATTAATTAAAGACTTTTACCTGCAAAAACCTTTAGTAAAAAAAAGCCTGTCAATTATATTTTCATAAATTAAAAACTAAGTTTGTTAAATTTTTCAAATTCTGAATATTCATAATCCGGACAAGCTCCTGATTTTGAAGTAATGAAAGCTCCCAAAGAAACTCCCTGTTTTACAATCTCTTCAGGATCCTGATTCTGAATTCTTTTTGAAATAAAACCAGAAAGAAAAGCATCTCCGCTTCCAACGGTATCTGCAACCGTAATCGGAACTGCTGATACGCTGTAATTTTTATCTTCAACAAAATATCTTGCTCCTTTACTTCCTTTCGTCAAAATAATTTCGGAAATATTAAAATAGTTTTGGATAAAATTTACACTTTCCTCTTCGTTTTTATAATCTTTGCCGATAAATTCAAGAATTTGTTTCATTTCTGCCTTGTTCATTTTGACTATATCAGATTGATGTAAAAGCATTTTAATTACTTCAAAATCAATGAATGGCGGTCTAAAATTTACATCAAAAATCTTCAATTTTGCAACTTTTAACAGTTGAAGTAAAGTTTCTTTTGTTTTTTCACTTCTTGCAGAAAGACTTCCGAAAACGAAAGCTTCAGCATTAGAAACCAGCCCTTTATCTTCATCAAGAAATTCAATATGATCCCAAGCTACGTTATCAACGATGTCATAAGTTGCTTCGTTATGTTCATCAATTTTGGCGATTACAGTACTTGTAGGATATTTTTCGTCAATCTGAATATAATCTGTTGTAATTCCCCAGCTTTTTATCTGATCGGTTAATTTTTTTCCTAACTTATCATTCCCGATTTTACTCAGCATTTTTACGTCAATGCCCATTTTATGAACATTATAAGCCACATTGAAAGGCGCTCCTCCAGCTCTTGAGCCTTCAGGAAAAATATCCCACAAAACTTCGCCAAAACATACGATATAAGGATTTTTTTCTGTCATCATTTAATCTTCTAACATTTAATTTATTATTATTTCACGGAACTTCTTTCCATGA
>JASLCD010000376.1 GCA_030146295.1 Chryseobacterium sp. | reverse complement strand
GAGCGATAATATTTCAATATATTTGTAAAGTATAACCAAAATTTGGTTATACTTTTTTGTTTTTAATTCAAGAAATCTATGAAAAAGCTGATAGGCAAAGCAATGTTAAAAGTATTGGGCTGGAAAGTCGTTCTGCAAGGCGACGTCAACAACCTGAACAGGTGTATCCTTGTGGTGGCACCGCATACCCATAATATGGAATATATTTTAGGAAATTTCGCCTATTGGTCTCTGGAAAAGCCTTTAAAAATTATCATTAAAGATGCTCATACCAAAGCCTGGTACGGAAGTATCGTAAAAGGACTTGGAGGTATTGGTATAGACAGAAGCCAGAAAAATGATCTGGTGAATTTCGTAGCCAAGCAGTTTGCTAAAGAAGATTTCAGCCTTGTTATTACCCCTGAAGGAACAAGAAGCTGGGTTCCGAAATGGAGAAAAGGATTCTATCATATGGCCTTGGCAGCAAAGGTTCCTATTGTACTGGCTGCTGGTGACTTTAAAAGAAACATCGTTTATCTGGGCTATACTATTCCGTATGAAAGAATAGCATCAGTCCCTTTCTCAGAAATTATGCAGGAAATTCAGGACTATTATATCAAAAATGACATTGTTCCTAAGGTTCCTGAAAACTGGAACCCTAATATTATGGGAACCGGTACTGAATAGATGCCAGATGCAAAATTAAATTAATTATAAGAAATGAAAGGTCAGACAAAAGAAGAAATATTAGCATTCATCAATAACTGGGGTGATGTCACTCTTGCAAAAACCCTTGAAATCAAATTCATCGATATTGATCTCGAAAATGAAACCCTTACCGCCACTATGCCTGTACTTCCGAGAACGCATCAGCCTTTTGGAATCATGCACGGAGGAGCAAGCTGTGTTTTAGCTGAAACTTTAGGTTCAAGCCTGTCTAATATTTTTATCGATGGTGAAAAATATTACGGGGTAGGAACCAATATCAATTCTAATCATTTAAGAAGTAAAAAGGATGGCATTGTAACCGCTACTGCACGTTTTATCAGAAAAGGGAAAACCATGCACGTTTCGGAAATTGAAATCCGTGACGAAAAAGGAGTCCTTATCAATCATACGACAATGACCAATAATATCATCAATAGATAAGTTGTCACAACATAAAAAATAAAGAGCTTAAAATAAATTTAAGCTCTTTTTATTTTGACATCTTTAAGACTAGTAATACCTTTGCAGAAAGGAAAATTATGCCGGGAATTTCCTCTATTATTTCCGACCGCTGATTTTCAAAATTCTTTCATAGCTCATGATTTATTTCAAACTTCCTTTCGACGAAAGACTATTGTCTGCCGATGAAAAAAACATAAACAATGCAGTCGGTTTTTACTCCTATAATGGTTTAGACCAGATCAGTTTCCATGGAAATATCGTTGAAGTTAATTCTGAAGAATTTACCCGCTCTTCAATCACAAGCGAAGAGCTGATGAATGACACAACAAATTCTACTGCTGAAACTAAGGAAGAATACTGTAAAACATTGCAGGAAGTGATTGGGGTAATTAAAGAAAATAACCTCCCAAAACTGGTTTATTCAAGAAGGAAGATCTTTACAGATTTTAATACTGTTGATTATAAAGAGAGTTTTAAAAATCTCTGTAAGACTTATCCTAATGCCTTCAGATATCTTTTTAATGACGGAGAAAATGCCTGGATGGGTGCCTTTTCTGAGGTATTAGGGAAATTCGATAAGTCTACCTATGAATTTGAAACCATGGCCCTGGCAGGTACTCTTCCTGTCTCAGAGAACTGGTCTGAAAAAGAAATTGAAGAGCAAAAACCTGTAACGACCTATATTCAGAACATTCTTCAAAATTATTCTGAGGATATACAGCAGTCGGACACCTATGATCATATTTCCGGTAATATCAAACATTTACGAACAGATTTTAAAACCAGTATCCAACCGGAGGATCTTGACAGGCTTATTCAGGACCTTCATCCTACTCCTGCTGTATGTGGTATTCCAAAAGATTTCTGTAACGAGAACATCCGTAAATACGAAAAATTTCCACGCGAATTCTATGCCGGCTATATCAGGGTTGAAACACAAGAAAGTATTCTCTATTTTGTAAACCTTCGTTGTGCAAGGCTTTATAAGGACGCTGTACATGTTTTTGTAGGAGGAGGAATTACAGCTCAAAGCAATCCTGAAAAAGAATGGAGAGAAACCGAACTGAAGTCTGAAGCTATTCTGAAAAACCTGGTTATTTCTTAGAAGATTTTTTTTTACATGTGAGAATTTTCCCACAAATTGAACAGATCTGCAAGGATGTTTATATCCATTTTCTCTGCTGAATGGCGACACCATTGCGAATGATTTCAGCATTATTTATATAAAACTCTGCGAATGTTGTGTCGCGTTGTCATTATATGTTTTGGCTAAAGCCATTGGAATTTTGTAATTTATTTAAACGGGCTAAAGCCCGTTCCTATTGAATTAATCATATCAATTATTTTTACAATATATAA
>JASLCD010000064.1 GCA_030146295.1 Chryseobacterium sp. | reverse complement strand
CTGTAGAAGATCTTGAAAAACTTTTTGATGCCGCTGTTGCAAAATTTGGAAAAATCGACTTTATCCTTCACTCTATCGGAATGTCTATCAATGTAAGAAAAGGAAAACATTATACAGAAATGAATTACGATTGGTTGGAAAAAGGTTGGGATATTTCAGCTGTTTCTTTCCATAAAGTAATGCGTGTAGCTTGGGAAAAAGACTGTATGAATGAATGGGGAAGCATCTTGGCGCTTACTTATATTGCCGCTCAAAGAACATTCCCGGATTATAACGATATGTCTGATAACAAAGCTTATCTTGAAAGCATTGCAAGAACTTTCGGAAACTATTGGGGAGAAAGAAAAGTACGTGTCAATACGGTTTCTCAGTCTCCTACAATGACTACTGCTGGTAGCGGTGTAAAAGGTTTCGGAGGATTCCTTGGATATGCAGAAGATATGTCTCCTCTAGGAAATGCTACGGCTCTTGAGTGTGCAGACTATTGTGTAACCCTTTTCTCTGATCTTACGAAGAAAGTAACTATGCAGAACCTATTCCATGATGGTGGTTTCAGCAGTTCAGGAGTTACTCAGAAAGTAATCAGTAAATATGATGTTGAATAACAACTCGTTTTAAAAAACAACGAACTGATAAAGTTTCGTTTATCCTACATAAAAACCCATGAATCAATCTCATGGGTTTTCTTTTTTCTGTTATCCGGAACCTCATCCATTTTCAGCTGGATCCAATTATAAGATTTTCAAACAGAAAAACGCAGCAATTGCATTTGAATATAAAATAAACCCGGCGGCCTCTCTGAGGCCGCCGGATCTGTCAAAAATAATATTAATATGATATTACAAAATTACGGTCTGTATAGAGTGTGCAGGAGCATTCAGCTTGGCAGCCTTTCCTTCTATCCATAGATTTGTTTCGATATCGTTGTCGGAATCATTCATGATTACGGTTACCAGTTGTCCGTTTTCATTCATAAAAGCAGAAGACGTCAGTGCAGCTCTGTTGGAAGAACTTCCGATTCTCTGAGCATTCGGTTTGATGTATTTTGAAACATGGCCTATATAATAGTATTCATAGGTATAAAAAACTTCTCCGGTTTTGGTGTCTGCAATAATCGGGGCAAAGCAGAAGTTCCCTTTATGGTTTGGACCTCCGGTTTCGTCCAGTAATATATTCCAGTCGGTCCATAAAGCATTTCCTTTGTTGAAGTCATTCAGCATATTTTTGCTGTACAATTCTCCAAGGCTTACGTCATAAATTTTATCCATACTGAACTGTTCTTTGCAGCCTTCCGTGAATGCTAAGAATTTATCAGGAAAAGCTCTGTGCGTTTCTGCCAAATTGTCGAAAAGCTGGGTCTTGTTGTTCCACGTCTCATACCAGTGGTAACCGATCCCATGAGCATACTTTGAAGTTTCCGGATCGCTTAATGTAGTGGTTGCTCTTTGATAGATAAGATCTCTGTTGTGATCCCATATCATTACTTTTTTATCTTTATATCCGTTTTTCCAAAGAGTGGGTCCAAGATTTTTTTTCAGAAACTCTCCCTCTTCTTCAGCAGTGTAGATACATGATTCCCAGCTTTGGGTAGCCATGGGTTCGTTTTGAACAGTCAGTCCCCAGATATTAATCCCTCTTTTTTCGTACTCTTTGATGAATTTGATATAATAATCTGCCCATGTCTGGTAATACTCGTTTTCTAATCTTCCGCCTTTATATAAACTTTTATTGGATTTCATCCAGGCTGGCGGACTCCAAGGCGAGAAATAGAAGGTAAAATTATTTCCGATCGCCTTCTGAGCTTCCTTGATCATCGGAATCTTATACTTCTCATCGTGAGCAACATTGAACGTCTTCAGGGAAGTATCATTGTCTTCAACATAGGTGTAAGAATCACTGGAGAAGTCACAGGAATTCATGTTGGTACGGACTACTGTATAGCCCAATCCGTTTTTTCCAAAATAAGCATCCAGAATTTCTTTCTGCTTATTCTTTGGCATTTTATAAAAAGTTTCTGCTGATGCATCTGTAATAGCTCCTCCGATTCCTATCAGTTTCTGATATTTAAAATTGGGAGCCACAAAAATACAGGCTTCTGTTTCTTTAGGCTGACCAAATTGCTCAAATTTAACGGCGCCTTTGTCCGCCATCTTCTCATTGGCTTTTGAGTTGGTAAGGATTACTTTAGCTGTTTTTCCTGCATTTTTTTTCCAATAATTCTGAGCATTGACATTGATAGCAATGCCTACAACAAAACAACTTACAATTAGTTTTCTCATGATTTTTTCTGTTTTCGGACTTATCTTATCGTCCTCATTTTCATTATTTATTCTGATAGACTCTTACGTAGTCTATGTAATACTTCTGTGGAAAAATAGAGTCATCAATTCCTTTCTGACCTCCCCACATCCCACCTACCGCAAGATTTAAAATAATATAATAAGGTCGGTCAAAAGGCCATGCCTCATTGTTTTTTTCTTTATTCTGGTAGGTGAAAAATTTCCGGTCATCGATGTAAACGTCTATTTTTTCCGGTGTCCAGTCTGCTTTATAGACATGAAACTTTTCGCTTGCATCTTTTACAAACAGTGTATCTGTTTTCTGTGTTCCCTGGATATGGTTATATTTTTTGGTGTGAACAGAAGCATGTATGAATCCCTGGTTGTAACCGACATGCTCCATGATATCCAGTTCACCATCATCCGGCCATTTCTTCATATTTTCACTCATCATCCAGATTGCAGGCCATGTTCCGCGGCCTTTGGGAAGCTTTGCCCTAACTTCTACTGTTCCATATTGAAAAGCAAATTTTCCTTTGGTTAAAAGCCTTGCGGAAGTATATTTATTGTTTTCCCAATTTTCTTTTTTAGCTTCAATGATGAGATTTCCTTTTTCCATTCTGGCATTCTCAAGCCTGCTTTTGGTATAAAACTGAGCTTCCTCATTTCCAAAACCACTGCCCCCAAAATCATAATCCCATTTTGAAGAATCCGGAAGGCCTTTACCATTGAATTCATCACTCCATATCAGCGTTCTGTGAGCATCATGCTTGTTCGAGGCACAGTTCATAACAGCTAGGAGAAAAGCTCCTCCTGCACATACTCTGATGATATTTTTAGCTCTGAGATTCATATATATAAGGTTTTAAGTTTTGGCTAAAGCCATTTTTCTGACGTTTTAATGAACGGTTATAACCCGATTCTATTGAATTCCATTTATTTCGTCCAGGTAATTCTTTTGGTCTGAACATGTTGAGAATCCGTCCCCACCATAATATCAAATTCCCCGCCTTCCCAGTCAAAATTCAAGTTATCATCAAAGAATTTCAAATCTTCCGGTGTCAATTTAAAATCGATCTTCTTACTTTCTCCTTTTTTGATGAATATTTTCTGAAAGCCTTTCAGTTCTTTTACAGGTCTTACTACTTTCCCGAAAAGATCTCTGATATACAGCTGTACCACTTCTTCCCCATCATATTTTCCTGCATTGGAAACAGTAACACTGATATTCAGCGTCTGATTTCCTGTAAGGTTTGTGGAACTTAAAACCATGTTAGAATATTTAAAATCAGTATAGCTTAATCCATATCCAAACGGATATTTCGGATCATTATCAAGGTCTATATAGGCTGAAACATAGTTTCTGTCTGTATTATTTTTTGCAGGTCTTCCGGTATTATAATGATTGTAATAAACTGGAATCTGTCCTTCTGTTCTGGGAAAGCTCATCGGAAGTTTCCCACCTGGATTCACAGTTCCAAACAGAACGTCTGCGATAGAGTTCCCAGCTTCGGTTCCCAGCCACCATGTGTACATGATTGCCGGAATGTTATCTGCTGCCCAATTGAAAATCAAAGGTCTTCCTGCATTGATCATAAGAATGATGGGTTTACCTGTTTTGGCAATTTCTTTTAACAAATCTTCCTGAACGCCGGTAAAACCAATATTACTTCTGCTTTTGGCTTCTCCGCTCATTGCATGGCCTTCTCCCAGCGTCATGATGACAACATCTGCTTTTTTTGCAGTTTCTATGGCTTCAGCAAACTGACTTTTGTCCTGATCATCCACATTGCAGCCTTTTGCATATAATAAGGTAGAATTTTTATCCAGCTGGTTTTTAATTCCATCAAATTGTGAAACGATTCTTTGATTATCATCTTTGAACGCAACAGACCAGAAACCGTGATTAGCTACTGTTTCTTTACCGAAAGGACCAATCAGAGCCACTGTTTTTGTAGTTTTTGAAAGCGGGAGAATATTTCCCTGGTTTTTAAGAAGAACAATACTTTTTGATCCGAATTCTCTTCCGAATTTTCTGTTTTCCTGATTATCGGTCTGTTCTTTCTGTCTTTTCTCATTACTGAACCTGTAAGGATCATCGAAAAGGCCCATTTCAAATTTCTTGGTTAAAATTCTTCCCGTTGCGTCATCTATCTGTTTAGGATCTACTTTTCCTTCTTTCACCAGTTTTGGAAGCTCCGCCATATAAACACGGCTTTCCATATCCATATCGCTTCCGCCCTGTATTGCTTTTTCAGCAGCTTCGGCACCATCTTTAGCATAACCGTGAGGAACCATTTCTCCGATGCTTCCCCAGTCTGACACTACAAAACCTTTATAATTCCATTTTCCTTTTAACAGATCTCTCTGAATATATTGGTTGGCCGTTGCCGGAATTCCGTTGATATCATTGAAAGAATTCATAAAAGTGGCTACTCCTGCTTCAGCAGCAGCTTTGAATGGGGGAAGATAAGTTTCATTCAGTTGTCTGAGGCTCATATCTACAGAATTGTAATCTCTTCCGCCTACAGCAGCTCCGTAGGCTGCAAAGTGTTTTGCACAGGCCATCACTGCGTCAAGACTGCCCAAACCTCTTCCCTGAAATCCTTTAATTCTGGCCAATCCTATCTTTGTTCCCAGATAAGTATCTTCACCGGAACCTTCCATTACTCTTCCCCATCTGGGATCTCTCGCAATATCCACCATTGGAGCAAATGTCCAGTGAATGCCATAAGCAGCAGCTTCTGTCGCAGCTATTCTTTCTGACTTTTCAATCATTCCCAGATCCCAGCTCGCCGCCTGCCCAAGATTTACGGGAAAGGTTGTACGATAACCATGGATAACATCCTGCCCGAACAGCAAAGGAATTTTCAGTCTGGACTGCATCGCCAGCTTCTGAAAAGCTCTTGTTTCTTCAGAACCTGCTACATTCAGCATGGAACCTACTTTTCCTTTTTTAATTTCTTCCAAAACAGCTGCAGAATTGGAATGCTGCGGCCCTGTGGCATATTCAAAGCCACTGTATTGTACCATCTGCCCTACTTTTTCTTCCAAAGTCATTTTAGACAACAGTTCTGCTACTTTCTGATCAATAGTCTTTTGTCCGTAAGCATTCAATCCCAATGCAGAAAATGCCAGTAAGAAATATACTCTTTTCATAGTATCAAATTAAAAAATATAGGTTGCTGTAGAACGTCCTGAAATAGTTACTGCAGCAGTTTTGCCGGCAAATTTAATATTAAAATTCTCATCTGCCTGATTATCGTTCTGTACAATTAAAACTATTTTCCCAAATTGAGTCTTAAAAGCAGCAGTCGACAGCTTATCTGTCTGTGTAGAGGCAATACGTTGTGAACCTGCAGGAACAAATTTCGAAGCGTGTGCAATAATATAATAGGAAACATTTCTGGTGAAATTTTCACTGTCAGAAACCGTTATAGCTCCTTTACATTCCGTACATCCGCCTGGTGTATGGGGAGCATATTTAGGATCGCTGGCAAGGTTCCATTCCAGCGCAATTTTGCTCCAGTTTCTCATAGAACCGATGATTACATTTTTTGTATGCCAGTTCAGGTCTTCGGTAAAAGTCCCTTTTGATCCGGTCCACTGTTCGGTAAAATATAAGTTTTTATCAGGGAAAGCATCATGCACAGTACTTAATGCTGAGATTTCTCCTTCGTACAGATGAAAAGCAGATCCGTCGATATACTGACTGGCTTTGGAATCTTTTAAGATATCAATCGCATATTCAGGTTTGTTGCAGTTGTGATCATATACCACAATTTTAGTAGTGATTCCGTTGGCTTTAAAAACCGGGCCAAGATGGTTCTTAATAAAATCTCCCTGCTGTTCAGAAGGCATATACAGGCTCGGGTTATTTCCCGGGTGCAGAGGTTCATTCTGAGGAGTTACAGCATCAATAGTGATCCCTTCTTTTTTCATTCCCTGGATATATTTTACAAAATATTGGGCATATGTTTTATAGAATTCAGGTTTCAAGCTTCCTCCTTTTGATTTTCCATTGTCTTTCATCCAAACCGGAGGTGACCATGGCGCTGCAATGATTTTAACAGAAGGATTAATTGCTAAAATTTCTTTTAACATCGCAATCAGGTTTTTATCTTTTGCCAGGCTGAATTTTGAAAGAGAAGCATCAGTTTGTCCTTCCGGTAAATCATCGTAAGAAAATACTTCACCATCAAGATCGGAAGCTCCAATACTTAATCTTAAATAACTGATGGAAATTGAGTTTTTACCATTTCCAAAAAGCTCATCAAGCAGTGCTTTCCTTTTGGAAGGCGACAATCTGTTGATTACCTCAACACTTCCTCCCGTCAATGTATATCCAAAGCCATCAACATATTGAAACTTTTGAGAGTCATCAATTTCAATATTCTGAAAGCTGTTGGAAGGAGTTACAAATTTGACAGAGGCCTGTTGTTGTAATTTTACACTTTCATCGCCTTTTGTAAGCCAATACTCTACTGTATTTCCTTTATTGAGAGCCACTGAGGTACATGATAAAGGAAAAAGGGCCACACCACTAAGTAGTGCGGCACCTCTAAAGAAACTATATAAGTTGT
>JASLCD010000374.1 GCA_030146295.1 Chryseobacterium sp. | reverse complement strand
CCGCTCATCCCTCCAATTGTTACCAGTTTTGTTGGATGGGAAAATGTTCCGTCTCCTTTGAAGGCAGACAATATCATTTCTACAGAATGTCCCCAGATATAATCCAAAATAATATCTATGGGTGTTTGCTGGTGAATTTCTTTTATTTTTTGTTTAAACACATGGTCTGCCGACTGGAGGGAAATCACCTCATCTGCTCCAAGTTCACGCAGAGATTCTAAGGATTTTTCATTTCTTCCGGTAACGATAATCTTTCGGGCGCCATATAATTGGGCTATCTGAACGGCTATTCTTCCGGTAATTCCTGTTGCTCCATTGATAAGCACTGTATTTCCGGGTTGTAATCCTGCTTTGAATTTTAAAGCCATTGCAGATCCCATGACCGCGTTGGGTAATGCTGCTGCTATAGAAAAATCGAGTTCTTCAGGAATTGGGACAATCATTTTTTTATCGGCTACAGCTTTTTCGGCTACCGTTCCTTTCTTGCTGAAAAAATAGACCTTATTTCCGTTTTCAAGGTATCCAACTCCATCTGAACCGATAATTTTAGGCTGATGAGTTTCATTTTCTGTAGAATAATGGCTTCCACCTGCCCTTGCTCTGTCCAGATTCTTAATAGATGCTGCCTTTACGGATACCAAAATTTCATTTTCCTGTACTGTCTCAGGTTCCGGGAAGTCTGCGTATTGAGGAGTGCTTCCTTTTTCAAATACTACCGCTGCTTTCATTCTTTTAATTTTTATACAAAATTATTTGTAATGAGTGCTTTGGAGCGATAACATTTGTTATGAGTTTTAGAAAAGAGAGGAGAGATGAAGGTAGAATATTTAGGCGGTAATAAAGTTAAAAAATGCAAAGATCACGAAGCCATCTAGTACGGTGCGTTATTGGGTCTCAAAGGCGCTTCGTTTAGCAAAAGCATTGTGTTAATTGAAATAGAATAGTGTAGAGTTATATATCTTACTATAAAATCCGGTTTTCGTACTTCCATCTTCCAGCCTATTCTGACTTCTCTTTCAATATTTTGCTTTTGATCCTGCTCAGATGCACTGTTGTAATACCCAGATAGGAAGCTATGTAGTGCTGGGGAACTCTTTTAATAATCTCCGGTTTGGTTTTGGTCAGATTGATATATCGCTGCTGGGGAGTGTCTTTAATGAAGGAAAAGAAATGCTTCATATAATCGAACACTCTTTCGAAAAGAGCATCCATAAACAGATTTCTAAGCTCAGGATTTTCATAGACTTCTTCCAGGAAGGCTTCTACATCAGGTTTGCCGATTTTGTATAAAATACAGGGTTCTATGGTCTCAAATGACACCATACTTGGCAGGCCCTTTTTAAAGCTTTCAAGGGAAGAGAACATTGTATTTTCAAGAAAAAACTGAAAAGTCACATCTTTTCCATCATTATTATACCAGGCTCTCACCATTCCTTTTTCAATGTAATAGGCATTGTAGGAAACCTCATTTTCTTTTAAAAGTAAGGTTTTGGCAGGAACTTCCATACGTTCTAAGCTGCCCAGAAATTTTCTCCATTTTTCTTTAGGAAAGGGAAACCTGTTTTTGATATGCTCAAACATGCCTGATATAAAAAAGAACGGACAATGGGAGTCCGTTCTTCTGTATTTTAGATTAAACTTTTAATTTTAGCGATGATATCATCTCCTAACTGATCTGCTTCTTCCTGAGAATGAGCTTCTGTATAAATTCTGATAATCGGTTCTGTATTGGATTTTCTAAGATGAACCCAATTGTTTTCAAAGTCTATTTTAACGCCGTCTACAGTAGAAACGTCTTCATTCTGATATTCCTGTTCCATTTTGCTTAGGATAGCATCCACATCAATTTCCGGTGTCAGTTCTATTTTCTTTTTACCCATGAAATAGCTTGGATATCCTGCTCTTAGCTCAGAAACGGTTTTGTTTTCTTTAGCCAAATGAGTTAAAAATAAAGCTACTCCTACCAAAGAGTCTCTTCCGTAATGTAAATCTGGGTAGATAATTCCTCCATTTCCTTCGCCTCCAATCACTGCATTTTTCTCTTTCATCAAAGTAACAACGTTTACTTCTCCCACAGCACTGGCAAAATATTCTGAGTCATGCGAACGGGCTACATCTCTTAAAGCACGGCTGGAAGAAAGATTGGAAATAGCAGCTCCTTTTTTATGTTTCAATAGATAATCAGCAACGGCAACCAATGTATACTCTTCACCAAACATTTCTCCTTTTTCATCAATCAGGGCTAATCTGTCTACATCCGGATCTACCACAACTCCTACGTCTGCATTTTCTTTTTTCATCAATTCGCATATGTCTCCCAAATGTTCTTTCAAAGGTTCAGGATTGTGTGGAAAGTGTCCTGTAGGCTCACAGTATAATTTGATGGTTTCACAACCTAATTTATCCAAAAGCATAGGAATGGCAATACCTCCTGTAGAGTTTACCGCATCCAGGGCTACTTTAAAGTTTTTAGCTTTGATCGCTTCCACATCTACCATTGGTAAATCCAGGATCTGCTGGATATGGATATCAAAAGCATCATCTCTTGTTTCATATTTTCCAAGATCATCCACTTCTGCATAGTTGAAATCTTCACTCTCTGCCAAAGCCAGTACTTCAGCCCCGTTTTCCCCGGTGATGAATTCTCCTCTTTCGTTTAATAGCTTAAGTGCATTCCATTGTTTTGGATTGTGGGAAGCGGTAAGGATGATTCCTCCGTCTGCATTGAGTTCCGGAACCATTATTTCCACTGTAGGTGTTGTAGAAAGTCCAAGGTCTATTACATTTATTCCCAATCCCTGCAATGTAGCAGTTACCAAAGAAGAAACCATCTGACCAGAAATTCTGGCATCTCTTCCGATGACAAGGGTAAGGTCTTTTTTATTTTTATTATTCTGAAGCCAGGTTCCGAATGCGGAAGCGAATTTTACTACATCCAGCGGTGTTAAGTTATCATTTACTTTACCGCCAATGGTTCCGCGAATTCCGGAAATAGATTTTATTAATGACATGATGTTTTTACTTTTATTTTGTTCTTTCTAAATTTTCCAACGCAAAGATACTTAAAAGACCTTTCAACTTATAGAACGGGAATCTTTTTTTGGATTTTATCGTAGGTATTTTTTACAACTTTCGGTGGCGCAAAACGATAACCTATGTATAACAAACCATATAGGTTATTATTTTCTACGGTCTGGTTATTTTTCTGGTCATAGGCATGCGTATTAAAATTCATTTTACCACCAAATAAAAACCGATCTGTATTATAACCAATATGAAGCCCACCCTGCATTCTTATCGTTGCATACTGCGCATTTTCTTTGATACCTCCATTCTGAATATCGCGGTAGCTGGAGAATTTTCCTCCGATTCCAGCAGCCAGATAAGGTGATATATTGACGTTCTTGCCAATTACCCAATTATAGAAATATCCGATATTTCCTCCGATATTATATTGAGTTTCTTTGCTTTTTACACCATCCATTGTATTTCTGAAAATAGTAAGATCATAGTCTACAAAAGGAACCCAGCTACCACTGCTCTTATACTGCCATTCTCCCTGCGTGTAGATGCTTCTTGCTGAAAAGTTTTTATTGAGAATATAGGAGGTAGATCCGCCAAAGGTTTGTACTCTTAAATCAGGAAACTGAATATAAGGATCTCTTCCTTCCTGCCATTCGGGGTATAGGTCTTTCATGTTTTCTACATAAAAACCGCTTACATTTTTATAATAAACATTCTGGATAAATCTTCCGGGGAAAAACCTGAAACTAAAATCGGTATAAGAACTCTCCCCTTTCATTTCATCATCATTATTTCCGTCTAAAAATCTGGGAGCAAATGATACTGTCGCACTTATTATTCTATAATCAACTGAAAATGATGTTTTGGTTTTGTTGTTGATTGCCAGGTTCATCTTGAAGGCAGTCTTACCTTCTCCTGATGAAAAAACATAGTTCTCGATATTGGTATCAAGATTCACACGAATCATTACCTGGTCTGCATAAGACTTGGTATTTGTGGTATCGGATTGCGCTTTCCCCAGAGCCCCAAATAAAGAAAACAGGGCTACAAATACTGCTTTTAAGAAATTCAAATTAATAATTTACATTAGAAAAATGAATTTACTACATTTTTTTCAATTACCCGATGACCCTAATATTAAGAGCAACCACAATCTTTGTCGCAGTTTGTTCTTTTGGAACTGAATTTCTTAGGTGCGAAATTCTTTTTAAGTACTTTAAATAAAGAGTAACAGGCGAATGCTACAATTAATAGAATAAGTACGTACTGAAAAATTAATGATGAGTCCATTACTTTAAAATCTGATATACTATCATCGACACAAAATATGCCAAACCTGTCATCATGACCACCTGAAAGC
>JASLCD010000457.1 GCA_030146295.1 Chryseobacterium sp. | reverse complement strand
GGTTTTACATTTACTGGAAAATCTGCAGTATCTATGTTTAATTACTTCAAAGATGGAGGGAGAATGTATGGACTTAGCTTCCAAAAAAATAAGGTGAGCTGGTGGACAGATTATGATCATCAGGATGCAGATGTTAAGGGAATTGGAGAATTAAATATATTGAAATTTCTAGATAATGCTCTTACAGAAACTGTTAATACCTTAGATAGTATAGCCTATGATTTAAAGCATTATCAAACAGAAACTTTCTTTAAAGATATGGAAAAGCATCTTAACGGAGGATTAGGAATAGCTTCTGCAGCTATCGCTGGACAAAGTAAATTACCTGGCGGTATTAAATATCTTGATAAAATAAAAGGGTTATCAAAATTCTCAAAAGTTTTAGGCAGAGCAGGCGTAGTAGGAACAGCTTTAACTGTAGGTGTTACTTTCTCTGAATACTATAATGATGAGTGGACCGCTCATACAGTTGTAAACACAGCTTTATTAGCAGGAACTTTGGCTGCAACAGTCTTTGGTGCTCCTGCAATACTTACGGGAATAGCTATTTATGGAATTGCAGATTATACATTTGGGATCGGTGATAAATTAGATAGTGAGTTTGGAAGAGGATCAATATTTTGGAATACACATATTGCTAATTAAATAAAAATGAACAATAAAAAATCAATTAAAATAATTTCGATAAATAAGGTATTACTTTTTGTATTATTTTTAGTTATCATTCCTAATTCATTAGCAATACTTACATATATTCATATTGCAAAAACTATTTATCCAGGTATCGTATTTTTAATTTCTATATTATTAGTTTACCTTTTATTTTACAAAATTTTACAAAAAAAAATTGATTTTAATTATTCTGATGATAAGATATTTATTAAAGAAACTATTTATCTCTTATCAGATTTACAATCTTATAATTTTAGTGAAACAAATTATATTGGTACTATAACATTAAATTTTAATAAAAAAAAGGTAAAATTATATCTTCGCCTTAATAAAAATTTAGAGTATCAAGGGCTAAAAGATAGTATATTAAAGTTAATAAATACATATAATAAAAGGAACACTAGTAAAATTGAGGAGTTCAACTGGTATAAAACAAAATCTGCAAAAATATATGGTTATATAACTATATTTATAATGATTTTGTGGATTGCTATAGTGTTTATCTATCCAGAAAAATTAAAACTCTCTAATTTAGGTTTGTTGTTAATAGTTTCAGCAGGTCTTGCACCAATCTTATTAAGGATTTTTGGAAATAATAAATCTGTATAGAAAACTGGTAATACTAATAACATTTTCCCACTCTGGTGCGAGTGAGATGCTCGCGCCCTCAATAAATAAAACCAAAACCGCTGCAAAAGCAGTGGTTTTTGGTTAATATAAAATAACCTTTCTTCAAAACAAACTAATACTTTATCACAATTTTTCCCGTTGCTCCCTTTTCAAGATGAGAAAAAGCAGATTTTGCATCTTCAAATGAGTATCTATGATCAATGACAGGATGTATCTGATATACTGTTAAAGCTTCATTCATATGAGTAAACATTGATAATTTGTTATTCTAGTAATAAACAACCCCTCACAATTGTTATAATAATATGAAAACAATTGCTCTCCTACTCTTTTTTTTCACTTCACTGACTGTCATTTCAGCTCAGAATCATCACTCTGAAGGCTTTTATGAAGCCTCAGATCATGTAAAGCTCAAGTATAAAATCTCCGGAAAAGGAGAAGCGTGCATTTATATTCCTGGTGGTCCTGGGCAGGGTTATCCGTCTTTTGAGCTGATGGGAGGAAACAATCTGGAAAAAAACATGCAGATGGTTTATATGGATCAGCGGGGTTCCGGGGAATCCGGCACATCGGAAAATTATCATCTTGACAAAATGGTTCAGGATATTGAAGAACTGAGACAGCATCTCAAATTGAAAAGAGTTTTCCTGCTGGCTCACTCCTTTGGCGGAATCATTGCAGTCAGTTATGCTAAAAAATATCCTCATTATACCAAAGGACTCATTCTTGCCAATGTCACTCTTCATTTCCTGAATGATGAATCTGTAAAAGAGCAGATAGAATATGGTAACAATCTTTTACAGCTAAAAAACAGAGAAGTCCCTAAAGACAGCCTTTCTTCAGAACTTTCAAAAATCAGCAGGGCACTGAGACAAAAAAGAATCGGATATAAATTCCTGACCGAAGATATCGAAACCATAAAAGAATCCGATACAATTGATTCTCTCCATCCCCGAATTATTGACTTTGGGATGGCCGTCATTTCCAAACCTAAAGACTTCCCGGAATACTATGCCGATTATGCTCCTGTTACAAAAGAGATCAAAGTTCCTGTGCTTGTTATAACAGGGAAAAGAGATAAAGCAGTGGGAACTCAACATTATAAAACCTTTCGGTTTCCCAATCAGAAAGTAGTATCCATTGATGGCGGACATCTTTTATACTATGAAAAAAATAAAGAATTTATCAATGCTGTTACCCATTTCGTAAAAAAAACAAAGTGATAACAGCTGTTTATTTTTATGATCTTTGGTTTCAGCGCGGCCTTCGGCCGCGCTGAAACCTTTCCAACATTCAAAATATTCTTTAAAACAAAACCGGCTGTTTCAATTTGAAACAGCCGGGCTTTATTATTTAATTCCTGCTTAAAGCGGATAATTATTAAAATTTAAGATCTCCATTCACTTCTCTTACTGCATTGGCAGCTTCAGCGAATTTCAATTGCTCTTCAGC
>JASLCD010000403.1 GCA_030146295.1 Chryseobacterium sp. | reverse complement strand
TCTCCGTGCGGGTGATATTTACCCAAAACATCCCCAACAATTCTCGCAGATTTTAAATATTTTCTATTAGAAAACACCCCTAATCCATACATACCATAAAGTACTCTTCTATGAACGGGCTTCAAGCCGTCTCTTACATCCGGTAACGCTCTTGAAACGATAACGGACATCGAATAATCGATATAAGACGACTTCATTTCATCAACAATGTTGATAGGAATCAGTCTTTCTCCTTCTTTTTGCATAAACAAATTTTATTATAATGATAGTCAGACCTTTAGCTGTAAGTCTGAAAATTATTTATTTCCTATTTTTATTAACGGGCTAATTTACGAAAAAAATGCCGATTTTTGCTGTAGAATTTATCCAAAAAATCTTAAAAATTCATAAAAATATGGGAGTATTAAGTATAACTTTCCACTGTACGAAAGATAACCTTGAAGAATGGGAAAATTATATTGATGAAACATTGGTTTTAATGACTGAAAACCTGATGGATGTCGACAAATATATTCTTTCTGAAGTGCATAGCGACTATATTGAAGATGGTAAAAATTACAACCTCTTATTAATCTTTGATAATAATGAACTGCGTGAAGATTTCATCAAAAGTGAGCTTTTGAATATTTCTGAGAGAATTGAGAAAAAGTTTGGACAGGAAGTAATGATCTTTAATACCTACCTGAATCCGAAAAAATCGAGATTATAGAATAAACATATAAAGAAAAGCACTGAAAATATTCAGTGCTTTTTTATTTTACCAGATCTTATCTGTGAAATCCACCATGATGGCCGCCTCCCCAGGAATGATGAAATCCTCCGTGATGCCCTCCACCATAAACATATACCCGCTCTGTATATCTGGGACCATATCCATAACCGTAGTATCTTGGTCCATAATATCCATATCTAGGCGTTCTTACTCCATAATATGCATCTGCTGTACAAGATGACAGCATGAATATTATTGTCATGACCATTAAAGCCTTCAACATAGTTTTCATTGTTTTGTCACTTTTTTATCATGTATAAAAATAATCAATGTTAATGCCAAAGTAACATAAAACCAGGGCATTCGGTGTAAAACTTATACAGTGTTGAAATGGTTTATTTTTTGAGGTTATTTCTTAATAGCCATTTCTTTTTTTCACCTGTCCGGGCGCATAATCTTTTGCGCTTCCTCCGTATATTTTTTTAGCCTGTCCAGGGGGAATTTTCTTGGCCTGATACCCGTTATCATATGCAACACATGATGTCATCATTCCTATAATGATAAGGGCTCCCATAATTTTGATTATATTTTTCATTATTTCCACTTTTTCAAACTTAATGGTAAAATATATCAATGTTAATGCCAAAAAAAGAGGAAGTTCCGGTTGAAGGTTTAAAACGTTGAACCCCTAAGAGATAATTTCTTCAGTTCCCAATCTTTTATTTATAATTCGCCGCTTCTAAATGACTTCGCTTCTCTTTTCCATCATGACAAGATCTTTCCATTCGTCATTGAGCTTTCCGATTTTTTTACGGACACCTACTATTCTGAATCCATTTTTCTGATGAGACTTGATTGCCATTTCATTTTCAGAAAAGAGGTTGGTCTGTAATGTCCAGAATCCGTGATCCTCGCTGTCCAGAATTATCTTTTTAAGCAATACGGAACCCAATCCCTTACCCTGATATTCGTTATCAAAATAAATGCTAACTTCTGCAACTCCTTTAAAGCATTCTCTTTTACTTACCGGTTTTAAGGCGCACCATCCTACCACTTCATTATTTTCATTCTCCAACACCCAGCGGCAGTCATTGAAATACTCCATGCTCCAGGCTTCAGCGGTGGGAACTTCTGTTTCCAAAGTGGCAATTCCACCATCTACTCCCTGCCGGAAAATCTCCAGTACTCTGGCTTCGTCATTAGGAAGCATTTCTCTTAATTCGTAATTCATCGTATTTAATGGTATTTTCTTTTAATCTTTCTTTTGATTCTTGAATAATGAGTTTGTCTGCTCTTTTCATCTGAAGAAACAACACTGATATTCCCGTCAACTTCCAGTACTGATAACTTTACATTATTTATGTTTTCAATGCCGTGTTCTCTTATCGCTTCTTCCAGTTCACTTTCATTAATCTTTACACGGTTCAGTGCTGCCTGATCCGCTACTCCATCTCTGATAAGAATGACCGGCTCATCCTCCATAAAAGTCTGAAATGAGCGGCTGGAAAACATGAGTCTTTTTAAGATGAAATTAGCAACAAACAAAACCAATGCCGCAATGATACCGCCTTGTAAAGATGTATCCGGGCCTACCATTGCATTCTGAACAGCATTTGAAATCAACAATAGCAAAACCACATCTCCTGCATTGAGCTGAGAAAGCTGGTTTTTGCCAAATAAACGGATAGCAATTACCATAAAAAGGTAAACGCAGAGGGAACGGACAGCGACATTAAGAATAGGATCCACAATTTTTTTTATCTACTCAAATGTATTGATTTTTTGTTATTGTATGAATGTCATCTCAATAAATATATTGACAACTGCTGGCTAGCAGTTCTGAGCCAACAACTCTTCAAATACAAATGGGTATTGAACGGGATGTATCACTTATACTTCTATTGGTATAAGTTTTGACAGCTTTGATAAAATTATAATTCAAAGATGAAAAAACAGCTTTTTTTATATCTGGGCCTCCTTCTGCTTTTTGCTGCCTGTAATAAAAATAAAACTCAGCCTACCTTATCTTCTGATAAGGCGATCTATGAAAAAGTGAATGAGCTTTATACGCAATATGGACAATCTAATGAAGCGATATACAACCAAACGATTCCCGGAAATTTATTTTCCAGGGATTTAAAGAAGGTTCTGGAAGACGCCATCCATGCTTCCAAAGCAGATATTGAGAAAGTAAAGAACAGTGATCATCCTGATGAAAAACCCCTGATCTTTGAAGGTGCAATGTTTTCAAGTTTATATGAAGGCTATACCAGTTACAAAATAAAGTCTGTGAGCTCTCATGATACAACAGCAGAGGTAATGGTAGAGTTTGAATACAATATAGCTACCCCCAAGGTGACATGGACAGATACCCTACACCTCATCAATACTGAAAAAGGATGGAGAGTAGATAATATTACTTTTGACAAAATGGGAAATTCCAAAGATCTTAAAACGAGATTAACTGAGTTTGTTCAAAGTACACCCCAATAGAAAAGCCGCTTATAAAGCGGCTTTAATTTTTTATGGACACTGAACGATTGGAACATCACTACAAATTACTTTGTTTGCCCATTCGCAAAACGTACAATACTTTTTAGGTTCTCCTCCGTACACTGACTTCAAATCTGACTTCGTCAGTTTCTTTACATTTTTCATATAGTTTTAATTTTATGGTAGAACAAAATTAAAATCTATCTGATGATTCTTTATTACAACTTGATCCAATAAGTTTTCATTATTCACACTTTTATGAATAATATGTGATGAATACTATCTGCTGTGGATCTCTACTGTCACAGGCATTACGTAAGTGTAAGCAACCATGTTATCAGTCAGTTTATTACGGTCTACTCTATAATCAAGGTCGCTCAATACTGTTTCAATTTCCTTGCTTACCGTTTTGCAGTCTCCTGTAGAGTGAACATTTACGATTTTTCCATTTTTTGCAATATCAAATTTCACCACTGAATTTACGGTCCCCTGTTTGTAATCAGGATTGGTAAGATCAAAATTGGCTTCCAGTTTATTTCTTATATCTGTAAAAGTCTCGCTCTTATTCAGCTGAATAGGCTCAATGGTATTATGATTGGCAGTTTGGGCTTTGGCAGTGTTCAAAACGGCAGCAAATCCACAAACGAAAAGTGAAGCAAATAATATTTGAATTCGATTTTTCATAACTAATTGGTTTTAAATATTATACTAACCTTTTTTTGTATCTCTTAACCAAAGTTATTAAAAATAATTCATATTAATTTTACATTGAGTTAACATTGAGTTAACATCAAAATATAATTAATTGATTTTCAGTGTAATAAATTTTAAAAATAATTGAAAATTTAATATTGGGAGATAATTTTAAGCATGAAAAAGGCTAAACTATTCAAGTTTAGCCCATATTATTTCATTTTTTATTCTAAGAAATCCTAATATTCTAATAGAAATCATTCAGATTCATTTGAAATTAGAAAGTATTAGATAATTTTCATAAATACTTACTCCAATTCCCTCTTCAAAAACTTCCCAGTCAGGCTCTTCTTAGATTTCACAATTTCTTCAGGAGTACCCTGTGCAACGATCTGTCCGCCATGTTTTCCTCCTTCCGGTCCAACATCGATGATATGGTCTGCTAATTTGATGACATCCATATTATGTTCGATGATGATGAATGAGTTTCCAAGTTCTACCAATTGATTGATGGCATCCATTAAAATCTTTACATCTTCAAAATGAAGTCCTGTGGTAGGTTCATCAAGGATATAAAGAGTGTTTCCGGTTTGTCTTTTTGCCAATTCGGTCGCTAACTTAATACGCTGCGCTTCACCTCCTGAAAGGGTTGTTGACTGCTGTCCCAGGGTAATGTATCCTAATCCTACATCCTGCAGTGTTTTTACTTTGGCAAAAATCTTAGGAATCGGCTGGAAGAAATCTACTGCTTCATCAATGGTCATATCCAGAACATCAGAGATCGATTTTCCTTTGTAACGTACTTCCAGGGTTTCTCTGTTGAAACGTTTTCCGTTACATGTTTCACAATGAACGTATACATCCGGAAGGAAATTCATTTCGATTACTTTCAATCCACCACCCTGACAGGTTTCGCATCTTCCGCCTTTGACGTTGAAAGAGAATCTTCCCGGTTTATAACCACGGATCTTACTTTCCGGAAGTTCAGCAAAAAGGTTTCTGATATCGGTAAACATTCCTGTATAGGTAGCAGGATTAGAACGTGGTGTTCTTCCGATTGGCGTCTGGTCTACGTCTACAATTTTATCAATATTCTCTAATCCTTCAATCTTTTTGTAAGGCAAAGGTTCCTGAACTGCTCTGTAAAAATGTTTGTTCAGGATCGGATATAATGTTCCGTTGATCAAAGAAGATTTTCCACTTCCTGAAATTCCGGTTACTACGACCAGTTTTCCAAGGGGAACATCCAGGGTTACATTTTTAAGGTTGTTTCCTGTAGCTCCTTTTAAAACAATATTTTTACCGCTTCCCACTCTTCTTTCTGCAGGAATTGCAATTTTTCTTTTTCCATTGATGTATTGAGCGGTAATGGTATCTGCCTTCAGCAGATCTTTTGGTTTTCCCTGCCAAAGAATCTCTCCGCCGAATTTTCCGGCTCTCGGACCAATATCCAATACCTCATCGGCTTCCATAATCATGTCTTTATCATGCTCCACCACCAATACAGAGTTTCCGATATCTCTCAGGTTTTTCAGGGAATGGATCAGTCTTTCATTATCTCTCTGGTGAAGTCCTATACTCGGCTCATCAAGAATATACAAGACATTGACCAATTGAGACCCGATCTGTGTTGCCAGACGGATTCTCTGTGATTCCCCTCCTGAAAGGGTTTTTGAACTTCTGCTCAAACTTAAATAATCTAATCCTACATCCAGCAAAAACTGAAGCCTGGTTTCAATTTCTTTTAAGATTTCATGAGCAATGATTTTATTTTTTTCTGAAAACTTATCTTTAACGTCGGCTAACCAATCTTTTAAATCGGCTAAGCTTAATCCATTAACCTCAGCAATATTTTTCCCATCAATTTTAAAACTTAAGCTTGAAGGCTGAAGGCGTGTCCCATGACATTCCGGGCAGGTTTCTTCCGTGGTGAAATGTCTTTCCAGTAAAATAGCTTCATAAGATTCTTTTTCATCAATGATTTCCTCCATGAAAGCAATCAGACCGTCAAAACCAATTTTTATCTTCTTGGTAATTCCTGCGTATTTCAGATCTTTATTGAATTCCTTATGACATCCGTTGTAGATATAACCTAAAGCTTCTTCAGGAATGTCCTTCAACGGTGTTGTTAATCCCAATCCAAAGATCTCAAGAATGTTTTTGATCTGCGAAAGAATCCATTTGTTGGATTTGATGTCTTCCAATGGCAATAATCCCCCCTGATTGATTGACAATTTAGCATTGTCTATAAAATAATCGGTATTGATCTTTTTGATGGTTCCCAATCCTTTACAGTTCGGGCAGCTCCCTTTTGGTGAGTTGAAGGAGAAAGTATTAGGTTCCGGCAGTGCCAAAGAGTGTCCTGTTTCCGCATCCATCAGGTTTTTGGAAAAGTATTCGATGTCTTTACTTCCGAGTTTCTGAATTCCGATAATCCCTTCCCCCATTTCCATTGCGGTACGCAATGATTTCTCCATTCTGCTTTCTGAGGCATTCTCCCCGATAATCCATCGGTCGATAACGATATCAATATCATGGGTTTTGTAACGGTCAAGTTTTAGATCGTATTCAATATCCTGCAATTCACCATCAATCCTTGCCTGTCCGTAGCCTTTTTTAGCCATCTGAACAAAGAGTTCATGATAATGCCCTTTTCTGGAACGCACTACTGGCGCTAAAAGCATAATCTTTTCTTTTTTATAGTTTTCTTTGATGGTTTCCAGGATCTGATCTTCGGTATAGCTCACCAGCTTTTGTCCGGTAGACAAAGAGTATGCATCCGAAACTCTTGCATATAAAAGACGAAGAAAATCGTAGAGCTCTGTTACAGTTCCTACGGTAGAACGGGGGTTTTTGTTGGTTGTTTTCTGCTCGATGGCAATAACGGGTGAAAGCCCTTCGATTTTATCTACATCGGGACGTTCCAATCCTCCCAGAAACTGACGGGCATAGGCAGAGAATGTTTCGATATAACGACGCTGGCCTTCTGCAAAAATGGTATCAAAAGCCAATGAGGATTTTCCACTTCCGGAAAGGCCCGTAATAACGACCAATTCGTTGCGCGGAATTTTAACATTAATATTTTTAAGGTTGTGTTCACGTGCTCCGTAAACTTCTATATATTCTGTTGATTTGCTCATAATTCGGAGTGACTTTGCCTGAAAATCACAACGTGCAAAAATACGAAATTTTATAGACTTTTTCTGAATATAAAATGTATAAAAATTTCATAGCGGGTTTATCTATTTGTACAGTAATGTTATGGGGTGATAACATAGGTTTTGGCTAAAACCTAATGAATATATTCTTTTTGTTAAACGGGTTAAAGCCCGTTCCTATGGAATACTTTGGTTCACGCAGATTTTTCAATTCAACAAAATAAAAAATGCCGTATTAATAACGGCATTTATATTTTAAACTGATTTTAATTTCCTGTAAGATTTACATGTCCTGGAAATCGGCGTCTTCATTGTTTATTCTTACCACGTATTCAATTCCGTCAATGGCTTTCACAATAATCTGGTTTCTGATAATATTGGCCATGTTTTCCCAGTAGGCTCTTCCATAGAAAGAATAGTTCTGCGGAATAATTTCTACTTCAACAGTTCTTACAAAGCCTTCTTTAGGTTTATTGCTGATCATGGTTCCCCTTCTTACTCTTACTTCTCTTACCTCATCTTTCAGGATCATACGGCAATAGTTTTTCACGTCTTCCAAAGAAATGATTTTATCTCTTGTCGTAAGTGCATATTTATAGGCTTGAATACTGTCTGTTCCTTTCTGTTCTTCGGCTCCACCCAATGTTTCGGTAAGCAATACAACCGTTTGCGACTTCAACTGATTGGATAGTTCGGTTCCTGGTCTCATATGATTGGCCAAAGTACAATGGGTAACCCAGAAAGAGGCATAAGTATGGTCGGTTTTTTCTACCGGTTCCATAATAACATAATTCAGTTCCTGTCTGATATTCCTTTTGGCATTGTTTACCTTCTGCACCATGGTTTTCATCTTATCGGACATTTCGCTGAGAACTCCTTTTACATTGTCTCTGTTCAAAAGAGAAAAGGCTGCAATTTCGTCTCTTGTAAGCTCCAGAACGTTGGCTATCATATCAACAGCATTTCTGCTTGTGAAGCGCTCCATTCCACCCTTCCTTACGGTATATAAACCTTTCTTAAGGTCATCGGCCGGTGTAAAAGGTATTTCTGTGTACTTTCTTCCGTCACCGTCCTGTACCTCATCTACATAAAGGAAGTGTTCACCTTCGTCTGTTACCAAAGGAATATTATTTCCCATGATATCAAGGCTGTATTCAGTTTTTTTCCAGCCTCTGTTGTAGATTGGAAAAGCATTCAGTACAAACGAGAAGTTGTCTAGAATCTCTGCAGAAAACTGTGGCGGAAATTCAAAAGTAAGCCACAAGAAACTTTTATTATCCAGGAATTTTGTAATTTCTTCTTTTCCTGATAAGAAATCAAGATTCTGAGGAAGCTGTCCGGGTTCTGAGAACAGACTTTGAGAAATTCCTGTTACTTCAATGAATTTATGGCGGTAAATGCTTTTAATATCGTTAATCACCTTATTTCTGATGGACTGCTCTTTGAACATCTGTTCATATCCGTCAGCATGGCTTTCTGTAAGATAACTTAATCCTTCTCTTACAAATAAAGGATTGCCATTGCTGGACACGGAAATGTACGGCAATAGTTTATAAACAAAATCAAGGTGTTCAAATGCCGGATTGGAGCAGAATATGCTCAGGTACTTAGGGAAGTTTTCACTTATATACTTGCTGACATCTACTCCTATTGTTATTTTTCTGTAATCTTCGGGTCTTCCCTGAAATCTTGCAATAGGAATTTTATTAAATCTGTCATCTATACTGTAGCAGGTATTCCCTACAAACATAACAGAGGTGTGAACTTTATTGATTCTTACATTTCCTACCGGAGTAAAAGGGATATTCAGCTGCTTGTCGGATTCCGACTTTACAGTGGAAGTCATTTGCTTGCGGAAGAAAAACTCTGTGTGTTCCAATAAAACTTCCGAAGAATCATACGGCTGTGTAAACGCTACGGAATGCGCCGGGATTGGGTGTGTATAGATAGACGGGGTAAGAAGCTTTGCCAGTTTTTCCAATATACGGGCATTCACCGTCTGTATTTCGTTATTCGCTTTAAAAACTTCTGTACTGAATGCGTCTATCAGCAGTTTTACAAAAGGATCCAAAGACTGCGGGCTTCTGAGTCCCCACACTTTAGTTGCATTCTGAAGCATTCTTGCTTTTACAGATTCTTTGGAATAAATATTCTGATCTAAATTCATAATTTTCTTTCGCTGTTAAAAATATTAATCAATAGACATCGGGCTTAGAAACAATTCGGTTGAAAAACTGAAACGTTCTCCTGTTTCTTCCATTTTGGCATTGATGGCAATTCTTACTTTCTTTTTAATTTCGGTGTGTTCTTTAGTATCGTAGCTGTGCTCTACAAACTGTATATGAGCATCGATCTGCGGGCTTACAATTCTTGGTTCATATTCCTGAATCTGTCTCCTTAAGCTTTTAACAAAAACATTTTCCCAGATGGCACTTGTTACTCCGTTATCGAATTCAAGGTTCCAGACATCGTTTCCATAGTTTTCATCATATCTGTTCTCTCCTTTTTTGGTGGTGATCAGCAGCATAATATTGTGAGCAATACTTTCCCCCATATCGCAGGTATCGATACTTCCGCCTTCGGTCATTAAAGTAGACGGTACGAAAGGCATTCTGTAATTTGGTGTATCCATAACTTATAGTTTTTACTTCATGGTCCCGCCTATTTAAAAACGGAATACCAAAATACGCATTTTCACCAAATAATTGTTACAATACATTAAAATATTATTCAAAAAGAAGGGCCTCCAACCTGAATTGAAAGCCCTGAATCTATTATATCTTTTATTTTATTTAAGCATCTGCCTTTTTTCGGTTGATAAAGTAATACACAGGAAGTCCCAGCAATACCAGTACAAAGCCCGGCCATGTATATTGCTGTTTGTAAATTAACAGTAAAATACAGAAACACGTTCCTATGATAAGGTAAATAACAGGTGTTACCGGATAAAGCCATGTTTTATAAGGTCTTTCCAGCTCCGGCTGCTTTATTCTTAAATAAATAACTCCAAAAACCGTAATCATATAAAACAGAACAATCACGAAAGAGATCATATCCAATAAATTCCCGTACTGCCCGCTCAGACATAAGATTGAGGCCCATACACCCTGCATCCATAAAGCATTTTCAGGAACTTCATTTGTATTGTTTTTAACTGCCGATTTAAAGAACATTCCGTCTTTTGCCATGGTCTGAAAAACTCTCGCTCCTGCCAGAATCAATCCGTTATTGCAACCAAATGTAGAGATCATAACCAATAAAGCGATGATAATGGTGCCTGCACTTCCAAAAATATTCTGGGAAGCTGCCACTGCTACCCTGTCATTAGCTGCAAAAGCAATTCCGTCTCTGTCCAGAGCATTAAGGTATACATAGTTTACGGCTATATAAAGAATCATTACTGCAGAGGTACCGTAAATCATCGATTTTACTACATTTTTTTTAGGATTGTCGATTTCACCGGAAACAAATGTTACACTTTCCCAGGCAACAGAGCTGAAAACAGAACCTACCATTGCAGCTGCAATTCCTCCCAGCAAAGTCATTCCTCCAATCGGTTCCCAACCTTCTTTAAGGAAATTACCACTCAGATCTTTTTTAAGATTACTAAAAGAATCGGTTCCCCAGCTGAAATTTTCTGATAGATGAGAAATATCTACCAATATAAACCCTGCGGCAATTAAGCCTAATAAAGCAATGATTTTGGAACCCGTGAAGATGTTCTGAAGCATTTTACCGCTCTCAACTCCTCTGGTGTTGATATAGGTAAGTAAAATGATAACTGCAATTGCCAGAATCTGTATCCAGGTGATTTTAAATTCTCCACTTTGAAAAATCGGGGCAGCATCATTGAGTGACGGGATCAGATAGGCTGTAAATTTACCAAAAGCCATTGCCACTGCGGCAATCGTTCCGGTTTGGATGACGGTAAACAGTCCCCAGCCATACAGGAATCCCATTCTTTTACCGAAAATCTCTTTCAGATAAGTATATTGTCCGCCAGCTTTCGGAAACAGTGCAGACAGCTCTCCATAGCTTATTGCTGCTGCAACGGTCATCACTCCGGTAATAACCCATACTGCAATCAGCCAGAAACCCGATCCCAGGTTTCGCATCATATCCGCGCTTACGATAAAGATACCGCTTCCGATCATAGAACCCATCACCAGCATAATGGCGTCCCATAGTTTCAGTTTTTTTTGCATAGTCAAGTATAGGGTTCAAATATAATCAAATCTCCGATTGATTTTGAATTTTATTGAAAAATCCTTTAAACAGCTGTTTTTTATCATTTTTAAATCGGTTATGATTCGATATTAATTAGTATTTTTGGAAAAAATATTAAACATGAAATTTAAAGCAATATTATTAGGGGCAGGTTTAATGGCTTCTTCATTAGCATTTGCTCAATCCGGACCACCGGAAGGAAAGGCTTTGGTAGGTGATACGTACGGAGGTCAGGTAACTTCATCTGCTGAATCTAAAGCGATCACAGTAGATAAACTAAATAAACAGCTTAAAAAAGACAACAAAAAAGTTGAAAATGTAGCTGTTAAAGGAAAGGTAACGGATGTCTGTGATAAAAAAGGATGCTGGCTTACGATCCAGACAGAGGACAATTCTAAGTTTTTTGTAAAGATGAAAGACTATGCTTTCTTTGTTCCTACCGCTTTAAAGGGTAAAAACGTAGTACTGGAAGGTAATGCAGAAAGAAAAGTAACTTCTGTGAACGAGCAGAAGCATTATGCAGAAGATGCTAAAAAACCACAAGCTGAAATTGATGCTATTACACAACCTAAAGAAGAAATCAGGTTTGTAGCTAACGGAATTAAAGTCATTAACTAACCTTTATATTCTGAAATTAGGTTTTGGCTAAAGCCCATTCCTATTGGATGTACCGTTCTTACTTCTACAATCTGAATATTATTCTAATTTCAGAAAAAATAGGAAAACCATATAAAAACGTTCTCAAAATATTTTGAGAACGTTTTTTATGAGATCGTATTAATCTGATGATTTTATTTACTCATTTTCTTTTCTTTTTCAAGCATCACCGGATAAATCGGAAGGAAATCATAGGAAGGATAAAACTCTGTTTTGAATCCGCCCCAGGCTCCGCTTTCAAATACCTGATTCACTTCTCTTGTATACTCGGGTTTGAATCTTAAAGTAATAATCTGCCCTATTCCCATCACTACATTCCAGGACACAATGCGCGAGTGGCTTTTGCTGAGCTTCTGATAAAATTTTTGTTTCATCACTCTGGTCTGGATAGAATCTACCGGGTTTTCCTGTAAATGGCGAAGAACTACTGTTACCATTACACTGTCATTGGCTTTATAGGGAATGGTTGATTGATTTTGTGCCAGCAAAGGGAGTCCCATACTCATCAGCAAAATGAATGTCAGAAAATTTTTCATATGATTAATTCTTTTGTTTCATAATGGAGTTTACGGGAAATATTTTAATCTTCAATTTTAAAATCCACCACGGAATCCAGTTTAGGATATTTAGTAGCAGAAATAAATTTCTTTCCGGTGCAGTCTATTTCCAGCCAGCCTTTTCTTTTCTTTACGTCTCCCGCCTCCATTACAAAAGGGATAAAAGAGATGTCATCTTTCCCCTCTTCTTTGATCTCCCTGTACTGAACTGCTATATCCAAAATACATTCATGTTCTGTATTCAGTCTTACGTTTCTGTAAATGATATCATAATGCGTTTCCTGATTTTCGGGGATGTTCAGATACGTTTCCCAGCCTGTAATATCAGAGTTCAATTCACTGATTGCCTTCAGTGCATAATAAAGAGCAATTGTATAGTATTTTCTGGTTCCTTTTCTGGTGTAGTCATCTACAAAGTGTCCGCCTTCAAATAAAATAGTAGGCATTCCGGCTTTGATGAAATTATCTCCTGTGGAAGTAGGGTAAAATTCATCAGAGTATCTTCCGATCTGATTGGGGATCATTTCCTTCAAATGGTTGTATACATTTCCGATCACTGCCATACATTTTTTTCTGTTTTCAGTAATGGTACGCTCTACATTTTCGGAAGGCGCCAGGAAGGAAAGTGTAGCAGGATGAATACCGTCGGTGGTAAAAATGGTTCTCTGCTCATGAAGGTTTAGTGCATAATCATATTTCTTTGAAGCTGCTGCATTTTTCAGAAACTTAATCTCTTTACTGGCTTCGTTATGAAAATCCCTGTTCAGATCAATATCGGCAGCATTCAGTCTTGTCCATCTTTCAGATCCGTCCGGATTCAGCATGAAAATAAAGTCAAGCTGTATTTTGCTGAACAAATCGTCTTTCATTTCCGGAGCTTTATCAAGGCTCTCCAAAAGGTCCAGCATGGCATGAGTTGCGTTGGATTCATTACCGTGCATTTGCGACCAGGCCAGCACCTGAATATTTCCGGTTCCAATAGTCAAGCGATAAATAGGCTTATCTAAATAGGATGTTCCGATCTTCTGAATATAATCGCTGAGATTGCTCTGTAGGTAAGAAAATAATTTTTCAGGGGAAATATAGCGATTTGAGAAATTGGGTGTCTGAGAATAGATTTGTTCAAAATTCATCTTGAGAAATAATTTACAGGAATCAAATTTAACCATTTTTAGGCAGAAACTTAAATTAACATTTGTAAATATAACCAAAATCAAATAATTTACATTTGACACGCAAATCAAAACGTGTTTACAAATTTTAAATATGCTTACTTTTTATGTGTTGGGAGTTATTAACATCTGTAACAATATTAAACAGCATCGAATGACATATTGTCTGTTAGTAAAATTGTGGATTGCGAATAATTTAAATAAGTACATTTAAAAAACACATAATCAATGAGTTATGAAGTTTAATTAAATTGCATTTGTAATAATGCTTGAAGTGTAAAAAAGGCCGTTTTTAGCCATTTAGGGGTTATTTTATCAAACATATATTTTGTGGAAAACTTTGTTGTTCACTTAAATATACAAATGTAAATGCCTTTAAAAATAAAGGTTTGCATCAGAATTTTAGCCAATGACTGTTTTTTAGGATCAATTATCCAAACCATAGACATAATTTTGTATTATCCGTCTAAATTGACTGCAAAAAAGAGCTATATCGATTGAAATACGGGTATTTACATCGGTAATTTACCTATGTAACACCTATAAAATACGCTTTACATGGCTTAAAATAGGGATTTATCGATATTTTGACTCCAGAAATATACATTAAGAAGATTAATGATGTAAACAGGAAAAAGGAAGTCGTTTAAGGGACAAAATAGCCTTTGAAAACACGATAATTTACATTTATAAACTAATAACAAGGCCCGATAAGTGAATAATAGGATAATCCTGATGAGCGCTGGTGCGTTGTCTAAAAGACGGGTAGAATAGCTCAATACAATTGTAATTTAACTATAATTCATTGATTTAAAAACAATTGCATGTAGGTTACAAATGTATACAAGTAATATTTTCATTAATTTACATTTGTATTTTGCATTTGTAAATTATATGAGTTACATTTGTAAAATAATTAAAGGCTTATTTTTATGAGTTTAAATGAAAGAATTTCCAAAATTATAGAGTACTCTCACCTTACTCCTTCTGAGTTTGCTGATGAGATTGATGTACAGCGTTCATCCATTTCACATATTACATCGGGAAGAAATAAACCGTCTCTTGAATTTATCATAAAAATAAAATCCCGTTTCCCGGAACTTCAGTGGGACTGGCTGGTAACCGGTGACGGTGAGATGCTGAAATCCCAGCTGCCCGAAACAGAAATTCATGAGGAAAATCCTGAAGAGGAAAAAATAAAAACAACTCCTCTCCCCGACTTATTCACCATGATAAATGACGATGATGAATTCGGAAGCCACGAAACGGAAATGGAAGCCCCGAAACCAAGTCCTGGAGAATCGCTTATACCGGCCCAGGATAAAGCCTGGGAAAAAATATCCGAATCTCAGCGATTAGAAAATCCAGGCGATCAATTATTAGGGCAAATACTTGGTAATCAGAACAATAAGATAAAACGTATCGTTTTGTTCTATGAAAACGGAAAATTTGAGAGTTTTGAGCCTTAAAAAATAAAAACCTGATCAAGGAAAATGATCAGGTTAAAAAATATTTGAAGAAGAAAACTAAAGCTATTGCTTTATTTGTTTTTGATATTGGATAGGATATCTGGACGATCAGATTGATCATCTATCCTGCAATATGTTTTTATAATTTCGGCTATTTATAAGGGTAATACTGCTGTTGGTTGTAGCGGAGAGATTTTGTTAAAGGGCAGTATTCTAACGGTAAATGAAAACATTTTCATGCATTGGTTTTTTATGGCTTTATCAAATATAATTATTTAAAATCAGATCAGCAATAAAAATCATATTATTTTAACATATAATTAATATAAATAATAATTATATTCATTATCATTAATTTGGATTTGTAATCCCGAGGCTGACCCTTCCGAAATGAACGGAGTTTCTGTATTGAAGCTGATTCCAGCAAAAAGGCCCGCAAATCTGCAGGCCTGATAGGTATAATAAGAACAATATTATTGTTTCTTTCTTCTTTCCAGTTCTTTTTTGATAAGTCCCAGCTCTCTTCCGGTTTGCCCGGCTACAGAGGTATTTTCTCTGGCTCTTCTCGTCAGATAGGGAACAACATCCTTCACAGGTCCATATGGAAGATATTTAGCCACATTATAGCCTTTATTGGACAGGAAGAAGGTAATATTATCACTCATTCCGTAAAGTTGTCCGAAATAAACGTGTGGATTGTCAGTTTCTAAAGATTTTGCTTTCATTTTATCCATAATCAGCTCTGAAGAGATTTCGTTATGGGTTCCAAAGAAGGCTGAAACTTTATCCAGATGATTCATAACAAAGTCGATTCCTGCATTGTAGTTCTTATCTGAAGCATCTTTGCTTGGCTGGATAGGATCTGCATATCCTTTTTCGGCTGCTCTGGCTCTTTCTTTTTCCATATAAGCACCACGAACAATTTTATAACCGATGAAGTAATTTTTCTCTCTTGCTCTCTGAAGATTAGCTTCCATATATTCCAGTCTTCCTGTTCTGTACATCTGGATGGTATTCCAAACGATAGGCTTTTGCTGGTTATACTTCTCCATCATCTCTTCGCAAAGGTGATCTGCTGCATCCTGCATCCAGGTTTCTTCAGCATCTACCATTACTTTTTTATCATTTTCATGGCAAAGACTGCATACTTCATCAAATCTTTTTACCACTCTTTCCCATTCTTCTTTCTGGCTGGTAGTAAGCTCAGCCCCTTTCCCCACTGCTTCATAAAGATCAATTCTTCCGAAAGCTGTAGGCTTGAATACGATAAAAGGAATAGCTGGATTTCCCACAGAGAATCTAACAATATCCTTAATTTCTTTGCAAACCGCATCAAAAGTTTCTTCATCTTCTTTCCCTTCAATAGAGTAATCGAAAATACTTCCAACTCCTCTTTTGAACAGCTGTTTCACAACTTTCATGCTTTCCTCACGGGTTTCACCTCCACAGAACTGCTCAAATAACGTATTTTTGACAATTCCGGTAACGAAAGGAAAGTTGTTGTGTACTGTAAAATTCAGGACAGATGTTCCAAGGCTTGTAAGAGCAGGCTGTTCAATCATTTTAAACATCCAGTAAGCCTTTCTCAATTGTGCATCAGACTTGTCTGCAAATGCGACTTTAGTATCATTAAAAATGGGCATTCCTATTTATTAAATTTAATTATGCAAATGTAATAATAACCTCAGTTTATTTAAAGATTTTTTTTACAATTTATGCTCTATTCCATTTAAAAGCATGGCAATAATTCCTACAAAAACCCAGAACCGTAATACATTCAGAATAAGAAAGTTACTCCTTCTGGTTGAATTTAAAAAAAGATAGATACAGAAAATCATGACTAGCAGCCCTCCGGAAAAGTAATATGCCATAAATCCGGAAATTCCGGTTTTGGTAATAATTTTCATAGAAACGGCCATCATAATAAGCAATAGGGAGATTAAAATAATTTTTGTATTTCTGCCTTTAAAATAATTGGGAATGGTAATATATCCAAATGTTTTATCAACGGTTTTTGTAAGGGTATCTTTTACAATATCAATACATAAAAGGATCAGAAACAGGAAGACCGCCATCAAAAATACCTTCTTTGAAAAAGTTTCATAATAGACCATCATTCCAAAAAATGGATATAACGTAAGGCTTACAAAGGTAAAGTTGTTTAAGATCAGTATCCGGCTCAGTTTGTGGCTGTACAACCACATAAAAAACTGATAGACTACAAAAAATATAAAAACATTATGGGAGATCATCCATGCTACGCCTAAAGAAATAGCACTTAATCCCAAATAGGCATACAGGAAGTATTTTTGTTT
>JASLCD010000388.1 GCA_030146295.1 Chryseobacterium sp. | reverse complement strand
CTGCAAGTCTTTTTCTATGTAGTAAATTGATGAAACCATTGAGCCGTCAATATCATCTTTCGGAGTGGGAATACCAAAGACATGAGCCAGTAATTCCAATGATACAAAACTTTTATAATCTCCGAATTTCCACAGTTCCATGGTGTCTATATGAGGAATTTCCCAGGGCTTCTTTCCAAACATCTGAAACGGAGCAGGAGGCTGCATTCCGTTGATAAGGTATCGTCTGGCAATCCAGGGGAAATCAAATTCTTTTCCGTTATGAGCACAGAGAATCACATTGTAAAGCCTTGGGCTGTTGAAGATTTCGCCAAATTCCTGAAGCATTTTCTTTTCGTCATGTCCTGAAAAGCTTTTTATTTTTAACGTTTCATTCTTTTCTACCATTCCGATGGTAATGCAGATAATTTTTCCAAATTCGGCCATAATACCGGCTCTGTCATAAAATTCTTCTGCGGTGACATCGTCTTTTCTCTGAAATCTTGTTTTTTTATCCCACAGATACTGATCGGTTTCGGATAAATCGTCCCATGATCCAGCTTGTGGAACGGTCTCAATATCAAGGAATAAAACTCTTTCTAAGGGGATGTTCTGTATCATATGTGTTTTTGTTGGGTGTTTATCCTACCTGCATTCCGTTTTTTGTAGGCAATGAAGGAGCTAAAAGCGTCACATCTTTCTTGTCCTCACCATATAATCCCAGCACAAGACATTCACTGAAGAAGTTGGCAATCTGTTTTTTAGGAAAATTGACAACCGCTAAAATCTGTTTTCCTACCAGTTCTTCTTTTTCATAAAGAGAGGTAATCTGTGCAGATGATTTTCTGATTCCCAGGTCTCCAAAATCTATTTCCAGCTGGTAAGACGGGTTTCTTGCTTTTTCGAAATCACTCACTGAGATGATGGTTCCGCATCTGATGTCTATTTTTTCAAAATCTGCCCAGGTAATGTCTGGTTTTACTGTCATGGTAATTCGTTGATTAAATGTTCTACTTCTGTTTTCTGCTCTGCATATTTTTGCTGTAATACTGATCCTTCACCCATTCTTTTGTAATACTCCAAAGCCTTCCCGCCGAAGAATTTTTTATGGAAATCCGAAACTTCAGGGATCTGTGGAAACACTTTGTGAAAGAGCATTTCATAGTACGCCTGAAACTCTCTTTCATTTTTGTCTTCAATCACCTGTCCGGGAGCTTTCTGCCGCACATGAAGCATTTCATGAGCAACCATATTAAGAACAAGATTCAGGTCAAAATCAAACAAATTTCTCGGGATCATTACGGTTTGCGGCCCTCCCAGATCACCTTCTGCTGTAAGAAGCATTGAAGTAGGGGATAGCTCTTGCCTGAATCCAAATCCTGCAAAGTTTTCATGCTCCAGGTCAAAAGAATGAATCAGATATTTTGCGGCATCCAGAATCTGGTCGTGTTCTTTGTAAGCCTCAAGGTGTAAGTTGATCTGCTCGAAGTTCATCTGAGATATGTTTTAAACAAATGTATTAAAATATTGAGAATACTAAGAAGGATTATATGAAAATGCGTTAAAACTAAAATGATCAGGTATTCCAAGACCTATAAAAAAAGTCTGCTCCTCATTCGGGGCAGACTCTTTATTGAAAATACAAACAAATTAAGGATGTTCATTTCTCGCTCTGATGACCAGATTCACTAAATCTGAGCCGCCACTTGCAAAATTATCGCTTGGATTATGCGCGCTTTGAGTAGCCACAGCATACGGAGAGCCGTCCCAATATCCCCAGAAAGGGCCTCCGCTTTGTCCAGGCCAGATATCTGCTTTATGGCTCATGCTTTCGTTATCATCAGCACTCCAGAAATCGCCGTCCAGCGCAATACCGGTTTGGTAGGTTGGTCTTTGCGTTCCGGTAAGATCTCCCGGATATCCGGCATGGGTCCAGTATGCACCTCCATCCCATGAATCGGAATATGATTTTGAACCTAGCCAACCGGTGCTGTTTCCGATAGGTCTGTCTAGTACAATCACTACATAATCGTATTGGATTTCTGTAGAGTCTATAGTAGGCCCTGCTACTTTATACTTGTAATAAGTTAATGTGCCCCAAGCCGTTCCATAAGGAGCACTTCCATTATAATACATGGGTGTGAATTTCAACCATCCTGTAGTATTATTAGGCTGCCAGTCTACAATATGAGAACAGGTAAGAAGGTGTCTTGGTCCTATCATCACACCACTTCCTGATCCTAAAGAACTTTCTACTCTGCCAACGCATCTCCAAGGATAAGCTGTAGAATTATATACTTTTCTCTGATCTGCTCCAAAAATTGTTCTTGCATTTTCAGGAGTCAGGAAAGAATCTCTGTCAATGAATTTAGGTTTGCGGTCCCTTTTCGGTTCCAATTTTGGATTGTATTCAAAATCAGCATGGGTAGGGTAGAAATGATCTGTTTCCAGCGATCGGATCTCTGCTGTTTTTTCATCCATAGGCATTCCTATGGTTTTCATCCCTTTTGGGAAAGTTCTTCCGTTGACGGTTTCCATAGCGGGAGCCTGGCTGACTAATTTTTCAATTGAGGCTGGTTTTTCAGTTGATTTTGCTTTAACAGATCTAAGTCTTAAAACTTCTTCTGCTGTCATTGGATTGTTGTTTTCGATTTTAGACATGATTATTATTTTTAATCTGGTATATTCCTACTCTTTTGATGGCTTTTCGGATTCCGCCGATAATAATGATATGATTAAGTGAATATTTTCTGTGAAAATTCTGCAGTGATGCTTTCCGTCTGGTTGATCTGGGCAGCTCCCATGGCCGCTAATGCAATAGCAACCTGTTTATCAAGTGTTTTTCTAACAATATTACCGTTGGTAGCACGTAATATTTTACAGAAATGATAGGTGAAATACCCTCGTATCTGTCCGCTGAGATTGCCTTCCATAGATACCTGATTGTCTTTCGCAGCGGCCCACAAGGTATGATTCATTCCGGCAACAGGAATAAGCGCTTTGGTGAGAAAGACTGCTTTCTTTGCATTCTTGGAAGACTCCATTTCGCTGGCGTAAGTCAGATAAAATTCATCTTCAAGCATTGGAGGAATAAAACGCGCCGTTTCATTAAGGAGGTTTGCTTCCAGTCCCAGGTCCATTTTTCGGGTTCCTGTTCCGGAATAACAACAGTCGAAGATCACCTCCATATTGACTCCGGCTTTTAATTGATCAAGAACAGCTTTAAAGTCATCATCACGAATGACTCCGGCACTGGCATAATCGTGCGGACAAATAGCTTCGTCCAGACCATCCAGTTCCAGATCCGATCCTATATTGGCCACTCTGGTTCCGTGTCCTGAATAATAAAAAACAAGAGAATCTCCTTTTACACTTGTACTGATCAGAGATTTCAGATACTTCAATATATTCGCTCTTGTTGCATTTTGATTGGTCAGAATTTTAATCTTTGCGGGACTAAAACCACAGATAACCAATGTATTTGCCATATCTCTTGCATCATTTACACAACCATTAAGATCCGGTCCTCCGTATCCGATAGGAGCATAATCATTAATACCGACGATAAGTGCTTTTTTCATTGTATTAGTTTTTAAAATATTCCCTACTCTGTTTCGGCTTTTCGGGTTCTGCCTTTCCGTATTTTTTCTATAACAAAATTCCATCATTCTTTAGGACGAAAACAGAGGAGAAAACCGTATTTTGAAAAAGGGAAAACACCTTTTTAGCTGTTTTCTAGGGTGTTATGAAATAAAAATCCGGCAGCTTGCAAAGCTGCCGGATACGTAAGTGTGATGTAAAGATATCTGTTTTTTCAAATCAGAAATATGAGTAATAAATGCGATAAAAAATCAGCAAAGATCGTGTTTCAGGGCAAAGAGGACTAGTCCTGCTCTGTTTTTTATATCCAGTTTTACAAAAACCGAATCTCTGTAGCCGTCTATTGTTTTGGGACTCAGACACATCTTATCAGCAATTTCCTTATAGGTAAGTTCACTGCAAGCCCACTTGATAAACTCTTTCTCTCTGTCTTTCAGTTCCGAAAGCAGGGATGCATTTTTCATTTCTTCTGTTTTTACTTTCAATAATTTCTGGGCCACAAAATCAGTATAAAAACTGCCCTTTTCAAACACGGTGTCTATGGCCTGAAAGAGGATAGAGGGCTGCATGTCTTTCAATAAATATCCTTTAGCTCCTGCTTTCAGCATTCTGATGAGGACTTTTTCATCATCATCCATGGTAAGAGCGATCACTTTTATATCAGGATAATGCTCGGTAAGCCATTCTGTAGTTTCTATGCCATTTTTATAAGGCATATTCACATCCATCAGTACTACAGCGGGTAATTCAGAAGCTCTTTCCACACCTGCAATAAATTCTTCTCCGTTGGGATGATTCATAATTACCCGATATTGAGTGTTTTCTGTGATCATATTCTCCAGTGCTTTGGAGATTAAAGTATGATCATCAACGATCGCTATGGGAATAGTTTTCATAATAAATTTTTGTGATAAGTTATCAAAGTTTGTGTTCCTTTATTCAGCTCTGAATGTATAGACAGTTCAGCATGAATCAGTTTGGCTCTCAGTTCCATGTTTTTCAATCCGGAACCGTCCTGAATACTGCTGGTATCAAAGCCTCTCCCGTTGTCGGAGATACTGATGTGTAATTTTTCACAGTCATCTTCTATCTGTACGGAAACATTTTTGGCTTTGGAGTGTTTCAGAATATTGTTAATACTTTCCTGCACAATTCTGAAAAGGATGAGACCATGTTTAGGAGAAATATCAATATCCTGCTTTTGAGTGATAAACTCTATTTTTAATAATTTCAGTTTTTGTATCCTTTGAACTTCTCTTTCTATAGATTCTGCCAGTCCGAAATGAATAATCTGTTCTGTAATAAGTGTTTTAGACAGGTTTCTGATGTCTTGTATGCATTCTCCCAACAGTTCATTCAGTTCGATGAGGTCTTCTTTTTCTGAGCTTTTCAATTTGGTAATCAGCTGGTTTTGACGAAGCCGGACCACAGAAAGTTTTTGTCCCAGATCATCATGCAATTCCTGGCCGATGTAGTTCAGAGTCTGCTCCTTCATTTCTACCTGTGAGGTGGCGAGTTCCTTTTCAAAACGCAGATCTTTTTCTTTTTGCTCTATCATCAATGTTGTTTTTTTCTTGATAAACACCGCATAGATGAAGATCATTGTCAAAACAATGATGAATAAGGTAATTGTAAAGATGATGACCAAATTATTCTCTTCCATATCTAAGAGGTATTTATCTGATTCTCTCTTGCTTGTTCCCCATTAAACCCAATATGAGTATACCATTACTGATCAGATTCAGCATAAATAAAATAAAGAAATAAATACTCTCCGAAACAGTGGTTCTGAAAAACAGAATCGGAATACTTCCGATGAAAAAAATCAGCAAAGCCACTGAAATCCAGAATGGGAGATAATTATTAATTCCCAATATCTTATCTGAATTAAAAGTTTGGTACAGAAACAAAATAATAGAAAATAACAACAGAAGAATATCTACATACAGCATATTAAACGAAAAATGATGAAGCAGATCATCTTCTGTGTAAAACATGACAGCAATATTAAGGACAAAAAGAATCAGGATAACAGCCTGGATCTTTTTGAGCACCGGAACATACAATAATTGGTAATAATAAAATAAGTACAAAAAGAATACAATCATCAAAAAACCAATTACATAAAATAGATCCGTAGGCAGACCTGTCAGGTCGTAGTAGAAATAACAGAAAATATCAATCAGGGAAAACAACAGATATCCAATAATAAAAAATAAATTTTCCTTTCCGGTTTTTCTATATTTTATGACCATTAAAAGCATCACTATGATGGATAGGATCATCGATATCTGTTTCCCTGTTTCAATATTCCAGTTCATAACTTTGTGTTTTTTAAGGCATTGTTCCTGACAAGGTTTTCGGAGGCGGTGCCAGATTGGTCATGTTCATAGATTCTATAGAAGGTACATCTGTATTTTCCTCGGTGGATGCTGATCTGGCTGCTGCATTGTTGCTTTTTCTTTTTTGTGAGGTAGGCACCAGAAATATGGTTTGATAGCCTGCATATTCAGGTTTTGCCATTTTGTTTTTAGGATGGTTCATGGGGTATTTTCCCATATAAATTCTGATTCCCGGATTTTTTAATTTTTGTTTTTTGGCATTTTCTTTTACATATTTAATATATCCTTCCATGTCTTCCAGTGAAAACCAGTACCATCGGGAGTCTGGTTCACCGTTTCTGGACTTCATGAGCACTTCGTGATTGGTTCTGGTGTATTCATCAAAAAGAACCCGGCCTTCACGATAGCTGATCAGTTTCTTTTTATAACTGTTGCTTACAGGTTCTTTAGGCGGTTCGGAGCAACGGATGCAGCTTAGTAAACAAAAAGTCAGAATAAAGGCTGCACACAATGAACTTAATGTTTTAGTAAAAAAGGAAGTTTTCATTTTTATGGTTTTTAATTTTATTGAACAAAATTAGCTAACGGCACAACTATAAAAAAGAGGGAAAACACTGTTTTTATCCTTTATTAAATTTACGACTTTTTGATATTCAGATGAATATGAAATGTGATTTGTTTTTCTTTTAGAAAAATAGAGTTCTTGTGAATCTTCCTGAGATCTGATTAAAGAACAGGACCGGAAATCATTTTTCCGGTCCTGTCAAACAAGATTAAGTGTAAAATTTAGCCTTTAAAGGCAAAAAGGATAATTCAAATGGGTTCAGATTTTTATTGATCTTAATCTATATTTAGTGGAATTGATAGTAATGGTACTTTATTTTTGTAAGCCATAATAGCTGTTTTACTGCGGTGGAAAAGAGATTCTACAAGGTTGTATTTGTAGGGGACCATAGTCAGCAGATCCGGACTCATCAATCTTATCTCCTCTTCAATAGCTTTGATGACCTCGATGGATTGAATCATTTTAAAACTGTATTTGATGTCATCCAGATCATATCCGGAATTCAGGTCAATATCATGAATGACTTCCGCAAAATCTTCCAGACTCTCATTGACATTGAATACCTCAATCTCAGCATTAAACTCATGGATGAAATCATAAATATCATTCATTGCAGCCCAGGTCATGCTTTTATGGGTGTCATATGCAAAAAGAATTTTCCTGATACCTGTATACTCTATGTGGGCCGGAACAACTAATATCGGTTTTTTTATTCTGTGAATAGCCCTCGTTACACTGTTGCCCAAAAGCTTTTGTTCAAGAGTTTTCTCTGCCATTCCCATTACTATAAAATCGCATCCGTGGATCTGCATACAGTGTTCAAGTTCTTCCATGAAATTTCCCGAAGCCAGATGATGCTGTGTTTCTATGGCATAAAGCATCGTAAGTTCAGCCGCTTTGTCTTCCAGTTTTCTCTGATTTTTAAGGGTTTGGGTATAGAAAAAATCTGCTGAGGCCTGAGCATTTAAAGCATGAATAGAAACGGTTTGCAAATTAAAAAGGACGATTGTATATTTATTTTCTTTAGCCATAGATGCCGCATAATGAGTGGCATTTTCGGCTTCGTGGGAGAAATCTGTGCAGACAATTATGGTTTTCATTGTACCGGATTTAATATTGCAAAACTAGGATAGACAACAGCTGCCTTATCATAAAAAGAGGGTGATGTTGCATAAAATGATGATGAAATGTCTTTTTAAGGTGATGAACCGTAACATCCATTTGAACTCTTCTATTTTACGTTTCAGGGACGGTTTTGGCGGTCTCGTCTAAAATAGAGAATACTCATATAAAATCTATTTCTATATTTACATTCACAAAGTCCCGGATATGAATAGGATTTCTACCATCAGGAAAAACATAGTACGAAATAAGAAGATTCTTTCTACCATGAAAAGAAGGCTCGTGATCTGGGCAGTAGCAGTAGTCACTTTCTGTGTTTTTTCCTACCTTATTGACCCGTTTAATCCCGTTTGGAAGGGATATCTGGATACCCCGCTGCAGATGATCCTGGAAGATGCTTCATGGATACTATTTTTTTCTATCATCATTTCCGAGGTCAGTATATTTATTGACAGAACGCTCAATAAGCTGCTTCCATGGAGAGACAGAACCATAAAGCGATTGCTTATTCAGTGCCTGCTGCAGATTGTGGGAAGTGTGATGATCGTTATTATTATCAATGCGATTGTAGACTGTACCTCAGTAACATTACCCGAGATGGATTCCCGTAAAGAATATACCCTTCTGGGGCAGTGGATTGCAACCAATATTGTAATATCACTTATTATCAGTGCATTTAATACCGTGGATTATTTACTTGAAAACTGGAAAAAAACGGCAGTAGAAGCAGCACAGCATAAACTGAGGGCTTCCAAACATAAACAAGCTGCTATGGCAGCAGAACTTCAGGCACTCAAACTGCAGATAGATCCCCATTTTATTTTCAATAACTTAAGTGTGTTGTCAGAGCTTATTCTGGAAGATCAGCAGCTGGGGTATGACTATTCGGAGAAGTTTGCAAGAGTATACCGATATCTTTTGGTCAATTCCAAAAAAGACATTATTGCAGTAGAGGAAGAGCTGAAATTTTTAGAATCCTATATCTTTCTGATTGAAAAAAGAATTGGTGAAGGGGTGATCTTTAAGATCAATATTCAGGAAGAATTTAGATCCAAATTTACTCTTCCACTCTCTTTACAATTGTTAGTTGAAAACGCAATTAAACATAACCAAACCTCGAAGGTGAATCCTCTTGAAATAGAGGTGTATACAAACCCAGAAGGAGAGCTCGTGGTATCCAATACATTTCTGCCTCTGATCAATAAGCCGGATTCTTCCGGAGTAGGGCTTACCAATATCATTGCACGGTACGAAATTTTAGGATATCCTAAACCTGTGATTGAAAAAACTGAAGATAAATTTATTGTAAAACTTCCATTGATATGAAGATTAATAAAATTTTAATAGTTGAGGATGAAAGACCCAATGCAGAAAGGTTGAAAAGACTGTTGCTGAAGTTAAGACCCCATATCGAAATCCTGTCAGTAGAAGACTCCATTACCTCAACGGTACAGTGGCTGGAAAATAATGTGGTTCCGGATGTCATTATGATGGATGTACGCCTTGCAGATGGGCTCAGCTTTGAAATATTCAACAAGCATGAGGTTAAAAGTGCTGTCATATTTACTACAGCATATGATGAATATGCAGTACAGGCATTTAAATACAACAGTGTAGATTACCTTCTGAAACCTATTGAAGAAGAAGAGCTGGATGCCGCTTTAAAACGCTATGAAACCTTTATGGAAGCCGTTCCGGTGGTAGGAACAGCCATCGAAGGACTGCTGAATTATATTCAGCCGAAAGATTACAGGAAACGTTTTCTCATAGCCCATAGAGACGGATATAAAACCGTTCTTGCAGAAGATATCTTATATTTTTATACCGAATTGGGAATCAGCAAAGCGATGTTGAATACCGGAGTTGTAGAAAATGTTCCGCAAACCTTGGAGGAGCTTGAAAAACAGCTAGATCCCAAGTTTTTTTTTCGGGCCAACAGACAATTTATCATTCACATCAATTCAGTAAAACAGATTTTTAATCATTTTAACGGAAAATTAAAACTGGAATTGAGGAAACATCCTGATATGGAGGTGGTTGTAAGCCGGGAAAAAGCTTCCATTTTCAAATCCTGGATGGATTATTAGATATAAAGAATAAGACCAATCATATAAAGTTGTCCTTCCAGGGCAACTTTTTTTTTAAAATCAGATTCAACATCATAAAAAATAACCTCCTTATCAATTGATGAGGAGGTCAACAATATGAGGAAGAATATAAGCGTAAAAAGCGGATTTGAAATTTTACTTCTTAGCCTTTCAAAATTTCTCCTTACAAAGGAATGGCATATCCCAAAGAAATGGCAAAACCTCTGTTCTTCACGTCAACACCTTTTTCATCAGAAATATTACTTAATCCTAAATTATACCTTCCGTCGATGATCATTTTACCAGGCCCCGCCGGGATTGCTACACCTGCACCCATTTGTAAACCGAAATCTATGGTTTTCGTTTTACCATATGCCGCCTTTATTTTATCACTTTTCCCCATCAGGAAACCAATTGAAGGCCCCGCATTCACATATACCGGGCCAAAACTGTATTTAGCCAAAACAGGAACTTCTATATAATTAAAGTTATAGGTCTGATTTCCAAAGCTGTTTTTAAACTTTGTTCCTTTGCTGATAAAGTTCACCTCCGGCTGTATAGAAAAATTTTTCACACCCGTCTGTATGTTTACTCCCAGGCCTGCCTGGAAAGATGTTTTGGATTTTTCTCCGTTCACATTCTTAATAGATTGATTGGCAATATTTATCCCTGCCTTAGGAATCAGTTCTATCCCGGAATCTTTCTTTGTTTCTTTTGTCTGTTGTGCCTGTACTCCCAAACCGAATACCAGTGCTGTGATCGCTAAAAACTTTTTCATTTGATAAAAATTTAAATTAATAACTTATTTTTTTTGTTTTTGATACTGCGAAATTATGCCGGCAGTTCCTCTGAACGCTGAGTTTTAAATGCGAAACGTATAAATTTAAATCTCAACCGTACTTTTGAAATATTCAACCGAAAAAGCTCTTTTTTGATCAGTTTTAAGTGAGAAAACACCTGTTTTCTTTTCATTTTTACTATCATACGTTTCACATGCGATTAATTACGCTTCACCCAACTTCTGAATGAATTTCCTTATGATATGAAGTTATTTTGCTGCTGTAAAATTTAAAAACTCATATTATGAATTACAGAAAAGGATATCTGGTGCTCTCACTTACAGTTGCAGCAATACTGTACTCGTGCGGTTCCGGAAACAGCCAGGAAAATGCCCAGCAGATGCAGCAGGCATTGCCTACAGATTTTATCCAGGTGAAATCTGGTGATGCAGACGTGTCCACAGGATACCCGGGAAGTATAGAAGGGCAGGACAATGTAGATATTAAAGCACAGGTAACCGGTTATCTGGAGGCTGTATATATCAAGGAAGGACAATATGTAAGTAAAGGACAGACCCTTTTCAGAATAAACCCATCAGTATACAATGAACAGGTAAATACCAATGAAGCAGCACTGAAATCAGCTATAGCGGCACAGGAAACAGCCAGGCTTGAAGTAGAAAAACTGAAACCTCTTGTAGAGGGGAAAGTGGTTTCTGATATGCAGCTGAAAACAGCTCAGGCAAGCTATAAAGCAGCTTCGGCGCAGGTAGCACAGGCACAATCCTCACTAGGATCATCTAAGATTAATGCCAACTTTACCTACATCAAAGCTCCTGTGAGCGGATACATCGGAAGAATTCCAAATAGAGTTGGAAATCTTATCAGCCCATCAGATGCATCTCCGTTGACGACACTTTCAAGTATCAACAGTGTGAATGTTTATTTCTCAATGAATGAAGCTGATTTTATCGCTCACAGTAAAGCGTCCGCAGGAAATAATACCGAAGATGTAGAGCTTATTCTGGCAGATGGCTCTACTTACACACTTAAAGGAAAACTGGAAAATGCCAGTGGGAATTTTGATAGAAATACCGGAAGTATCCAGATGAAAGCTGTTTTCCAGAACCCTGACAAACTATTGAGAGCCGGAGGAACAGCAAGAGTAATGATTCACAATGCACTGAACGGGGTAATCAGAGTTCCGAAAGCATCCGTGAAAGACATTCAGGACAGATTCTTTGTTTATAAACTGAGTGGAAAGGATAAAGTGAAAATGACTCAGATTACTGTTTCAGGAAGCACATCTCAGGATTACTTTATCAAAGAAGGAGTGAATGCAGGTGATAGGATCGCTATCAACAGGATTGATGCCCTTACAGACGGAGCACAGGTTGTTGCTCAAACAGTTCCTTTGAAATAGTTGTATAACCATTCTTAGAAAATTCAAAAATGTTAAAAAAGATAATAGACCGTCCGGTACTGGCGACGGTAATATCCCTTATTATAGTCATTTTAGGGATAATAGGATTGAACCAGCTGGCAGTGACCAGATTCCCGGATATCTCTCCGCCTACCATCACTGTTTCAGGATCTTATCCGGGAGGAAACAGTGAAACTGTAATCCGTTCTGTGGTAACTCCGCTCGAAGAACAGATTAACGGGGTGGAAGATATGGAGTATATGAAGTCTACCGCAAGTAATGACGGAACATTTTCTATCTCCATCATATTTAAGCAGGGAGTAAATGCTGATCAGGCAGCGGTAAATGTACAAAACAGAGTACAGCAGGCCACTCCGATACTTCCGCAGGAGGTCGTGAGAATGGGATTGACTACATCCAAACAGCAGAACAGTATGGTATTGATTTTCAATATTTATACTGAAGACAATAAACAATATGATGAAACCTTCCTTCAGAACTATGCGAATATTAACCTTATTCCGCAGGTGAAAAGGGTAAAAGGAGTAGGGCAGGCTATGGTATTTGGATTGAAGGATTATTCCATGAGAATATGGCTTAATCCTCAGAAAATGTCTTCTTACGGACTGGAGCCGGCAGATGTTTCCAGAGCGATTGCGGATCACAGTTTAGAATCTGCTCCTGGTAAACTGGGGGAAGAATCCGATGCCGCTTTAGAATATGTAATCCGGTATAAAGGGAAGAAAAATAAACCTGAGCAGTATGAGAATATTATTGTTAAAAATACCGGAAACCAGGTCATCAGACTTAAAGATGTAGCCCGCGTAGAATTTGGTGCCATTTCGAATACCGGAGATAATCTTTCCAATGGTAAAAATGCAGTTACTGTAGCTATTATGCAGACTACGGGATCCAATGCCAACCAGATTGAAATAGGAGTAAACAAAGCCCTTGACCAGCTGTCAAAATCATTCCCTCCGGGTATCAAATATACGAAAGTAATGAGTACCAAAGAAAGATTGGATGAAGCTACTGGACAGGTGAAATCTACACTGATAGAAGCATTTATACTGGTATTTATTGTAGTGTTCATCTTTTTGCAGGATTTCAGATCTACGATTATCCCGGCAGTAGCAGTTCCGGTAGCCATTATCGGTACCTTCTTCTTCCTTCTGGTATTAGGATTTACAATCAATGTGCTGACACTTTTTGCCCTTGTACTGGCCATCGGTATTGTTGTGGATGATGCCATTGTAGTAGTAGAAGCTGTTCACAGTAATATGGAGGGAACCCATCTTTCAGGAAGAGATGCTACTCACAAAGCAATGAGTGAGATTACAGGAGCGGTTATTTCCATTACATTGGTGATGTCTGCCGTATTTATTCCTATCGGATTTATGTCCGGATCAGCAGGATTATTCTATAAGCAGTTTGCATATACACTGGCCATTGCAATTATTATTTCGGCTGTTAATGCATTGACTTTAACTCCGGCTTTATGTGCTGTGTTTTTGAAAAACAACCATGCAGGAGAAGGAGGAGAGAAGGCAAAGGGATTCGGGCAGAGGTTTGCGGTAGCATTCAATGCAGGCTTTAATAATATGACCAACCGTTATGCGAAAGGAGTTAAATTTTTAATCGGACGTAAATGGATTGCAGGAGGATTGGTTATTGCAATCATTGGTGTTGCGGGATGGCTGATGTCAACTACTCCAAAAAGTTTTGTGCCGATGGAAGATGACGGGTTCTTTATGTATACACTAAGTATGCCTCCAGGAACAGCATTGACAAAAACCACGGAGGTTTCCAATAAGATCAATGAAATCTTAAAAGGCGTAGATGCAGTTAAGGAAAATACCTCCATTACAGGATACAACCTGCTTAGTAACAGTGCAGGACCTGCTTACGCCATGGGGTTTGTTAAACTGAAACCTAAGAAAGAAAGAGGGGAAGTTCAGGATATCCAGGCAGTTGTAGATATGGCTAATGAAAGACTTGGAGTGATCAAAGAAGGAAGCGTAATGACTTTCAGAATGCCTCCGGTAGAAGGATACGGAATGACAAATGATGCTGAAATTGTACTTCAGGATCGTATGGGTAGAGATCCTCAGGTTCTTAAAGCCAAAGCAGATGAGCTGATCGGCCAGTTGATGCAGGTTCCGGAAGTGGCTTTTGCCTACACAATGTTCAGAGCAGATTATCCTCAGATGGAACTTGAAGTGAATGAAGATAAAGCAAAACAGCTGGGTGTAAGCATTTCAAACCTGTTGGGAACAGTTCAGACGTATTTCTCAGGAGATCAGTCTCAGAATTTCTCAAGATTCGGGAAGTTCTACAGAGTGAATATTAAAGCTGACGGCGTTTTCAGAATGGATGAGCAGGCCTTCAATGATATTTTTGTAAAGAACGAAAAAGGAGATATGGTACCTGTAAATACCTTGATTACTTTGAAAAAAGTTTATGGTCCGGAATCCGTTCAGCGTTACAATCTTTATAACTCATTAAATATCAATGTATCTCCAAAACCGGGAGTAAGTAATGGGGAACTGATGGGTAAACTGGAGCAGACCTTAAGCAAGCTGCCGTCTGATTACAGCTACGAATGGACAGGTTTGAGTTTGGAAGAAAAATCTGCGGGAAATCAAACGATTGCCATCTTTGGATTATGTTTACTCTTCGTGTATCTGCTATTGGCAGCACAGTATGAAAGTTATATTCTCCCACTTGCAGTAATGCTTTCTATCCCGACAGGTATTGTAGGAGCATTCTTGGGAATAAAAGCGATAGGACTGGATAATAATATCTATGTACAGGTAGGACTGATCATGCTTATTGGCTTATTAGCGAAAAATGCTATTCTTATTGTTGAATTTGCCATACAAAGGAGAAAATCAGGATTGTCTATTCTGGATTCGGCACTGGAAGGAGCAAAGGCCAGATTACGACCGATCATTATGACATCATTGGCCTTTATTGTAGGGATGATTCCGCTCATGATTTCTACTGGAGGTATGGCTTCAGGAAACAAATCAATCAGTACAAGTGCTGCAATGGGAATGTTGAGTGGAGTGGTTTTAGGTGTTTTTGTAATTCCTGTACTGTACATGTTCTTTCAGTATCTGGATGAGAAATTCTCTACCAAGAAGAAATATAACACGATAGAAAATCAATTGACAAATGAGAATATTTAATATAAAGAATTTCCTTATTTCAGGCGCAATGGCATCTCTTCTGATGTCTTGTGCCGTAGGAAAAAAATATACAAGAACAGATCTTCAGGTTCCTGAAACATATAAAGAATCTGTACAGGTAACAGGGGATACGGTAGTACTTCCATGGAAGACTTTTTTCAAAGATCCTAAACTGATAGGATTAATAGATAAAGCCCTTTCCAGAAATACAGAAGTGAATGTTGCTCTGAAAAATATAGAACAGCTGGATCTCGTTTATAAACAGGCAAAGCTGGGTCTGATGCCGACACTGGACCTTACTGCCGGAGCTAATAGAAGCTGGGCTTCCACGAATACCCTGAACGGTTCTCTTAATGAACAGTTTGTAGGAACAAAATACATCGATGATTTTAGTGCCGCTTTACGGCTTTCCTGGGAAATAGATATCTGGGGAAAAGCTAAAATGCAGAAAGAATCTGCTGCGGCAGAATATTTCGGACAGAAAGAAAACCTGAATGCAATAAAAAGCAGAATCGTAGTGCAGGTTGCACAGGCCTATTATAATCTTATCAGTCTTGATGAGCAGCTGAAAATTGCTGAGCAGAATATTGAACTCAGTGACAGTACCCTTAAAATGATGAATCTGAGGTTTAAAGCAGGACAGATTAATTCATTGGCCGTTCAGCAGTCAGAAGCGCAAAAGAAGACGGCGGAGCTGTTGATTCCTCTAGCAAAGCAGAATATTGCCATCCAGGAAAATGCATTGAGTATTCTTTGCGGAGAATATCCGGCGAAGGTAGAAAGAGAAGGATCTCTTAAAACAATGATTCCTGAAAATAAACTGTCAGAAGGATTACCAGCCCAATTGCTGAGCCGAAGACCGGATCTGAAGGTGGCAGAATTTAACGTGATCAGTCTGAATTCAAAAACGGGATTGGCAAAAGCAGCGATGTATCCAAGTATCAGCCTGAGTCCGCAGATAGGAGTAAACTCCAATAAGTTCAGCTCATGGTTTGATATTCCGGGGTCTATTACCAAAGCCATTGCAGCCAACTTGGCAGCTCCGATTTTTCAGAAAAAACAACTGAAAACAGCTTATGAGACCGCATTGATTGAACAGGAAAAAGCAGCCATCAACTTTAAACAATCTGTAATGACTGCCGTTGGAGAAGTCTCTGATGCCATGGCCAAGTCTAAAGGCACCTCAGAAAGACTGCAGCTTTTGGACCAGAGAACAGCTATTCTTGATAAAGGAATCAATGATGCCCTGAAACTATATAAAAGTGGAATGGCAACCTATCTTGAAGTAATTACAGCTCAGAACAATAAACTTCAGAATGATCTGGAAGCTATTAATGTAACCCTTGAAAGATTAAATGCCGAAGTAGAATTGTACAGATCGCTTGGAGGCGGAGTACAATAAAATAGAAATGATAAATAATAAAAGGAAGCTACATCATATAGCTTCCTTTTTTGTTACTTCTGAAGGTAAATACAATGTAATTTTTACATCAGGTCCGAAATTTGCAGGGGTGTGGTGAAATTTTATATTCATTAAATCAGAGGTTTATGAAAAATTTTGTCTTTTTTTCAAAAATAGATGCAAGATTTTTGAAAAGTGAGATTTATATAGATGAGTACTCGAAAATAATTAATGTTTAACGAAAAAAGTAATGCAATGAAAAGATTGACAGTACCCCGATTTTTTATAACAGTTTTAATGGTTTTGGTAGGATTTGCCGTATCCTCATGCAGTAACAATGACGGACCGGACATTCCTCCTGTAAAAATGGATGACTTAAAAGGAAACTATAAAGGAAAACTGATTATTGTACAGGGAAATAGCAAAAGAGAAGGAGTAAAAGAATTTAAAGTAAAAAAAGATACCATCTCATTTGCTGAGTTTCCGATAGAAGAAATTGTAAAGACTGTGGTGAAAAACCCTGCAAAAGCAGAAGCAGCATTGAAAACAATGGGAAAAGTGAAATATGATCTTAAATACACAGCAGTGATCAATACAGCAAATAACGTGATAGAACTTACTTTAGCCCCGAAAACAATGGAACTTCAGATTCCTGTAGATGGCGTTAATAAAAAGACGGTTGTAGAATTTGTCTCCAAGCAAAAAGGATATTACGGAGGTTTGGATCATACCCTCAGATATGCACTCACAGCAGAAAAAATTACAGTAGATGGGACATTGGTTGCACCTTATGAGGTGATTGATTATAATTTCCCATTCTGTATAAAATATTAATAAATAGATATGACCAAAAATGGATTGCGCTTGATAAGATGCAATCTATTTTTGCCTGACAGTTTTAAAAATATCCCACAGGGTACGGCCGAAGTAATATATGGAAGAAAGTAAAGAACAGATTTTGGTAAAGCACCTCCTGAAGAAGGAGGAAGCTGCCTGGAAAGAGCTTTTTGGAGCTTATTCCGGAAATCTGTCCTATGTGTGCTCCCGTTATGTGGCTGAGAAAGAAGATGTTCATGATGTGCTTCAAAACAGTTTTATCAAAATGTTCCGTTCGATAGAATCTTTTGAATACAGAGGAGCCGGTTCTTTAAAAGCCTGGATGACCCGTATCACGGTCAATGAATCTTTGAAGCATATTAAACAGAAAGGAGATTTTAAATCTGTTGTGGAAGTAGATGATCTTCCGGATATTCCTAATGAAGAAGAACCTGATTTTGAAGAAATTCCGCGTGATGATATTATGATGATGATAAAATCTCTTCCTGAAGGATACAGAGCTGTTTTCAACCTGTATGTATTTGAGAAAAAAAGCCATAAAGAGATTGCCGGACTGCTGGGAATTGCAGAAAACTCTTCTGCATCTCAGTTTCACCGTGCAAAAGGACTGCTTGTTCAGAAAATAAAAGAATTTAAAATGTCAAAAAAAGCACAATATGAATAATGAATGGCTAAATAACCTGCGAAGCAGAATGGATGACCATGAAGAGGACGTTCCGGAAGGATTGTGGGATGACATCAAAGAGGAGCTATTCTCCGGGGAGGAAGACAACAGCATTCCCGGGTTTATTCCTGAAGTTCATGAAGGTGGGGCAGGTAAGAAGGAAAAGAGAACCGGTGCAGGACAAAAATCCCTATTCTATCGTCTCGGAGGCATTGCTGCTGCCATTGCATTACTCTTTTTACTGATGAAAATACTGCCGCAGAGTGATACAGGCAAAACCCTGTCTCAGAAACCGGCAGATGCGGGAAAAGGAAAGACAGAAAATTCTTTAAAACCTCTGGAAACAGAACGTGTTTCAAGCAATGAAGAGAAACCGGGAACCGTACCCTTTTTAGCTGAAAATAGATTGAATACAGAAACTCCGGAGAAAATGCCGGCACAGAAATATTTTAATAATGAAGAAAAAAATGAAGTAGGGAATAGTCAGGAGATCATCAAAATTCCGACAGCTGCAAATTCTTTTCATCAGGAGGATAAGATCGCCCGGAAAGTATCTCCTGCTGATGATGCTGTAAAAGAAACAGTTACAGAGAAAACTTCTGATGAGGTTCTTTTCAAACAGGAAGAATTAAAAGAAGGCTATGCTGAGAATACAAAACAGACTCATGCAAAATCCCGTGATAAAAAGTCATGGATGCTCAGTATGCTTACAGGAAATGTTGCTTCCAATTCCGCAGAACAGCAATTTCCGGGGTATGCTTCCATCACAGGAAAAGCCATGAATGTTGAGCAGGTGTGGAGCGCTTCTGAATATCATGATGATCCGCTGACGGCAATATTCCTGGCAAATCAAAGTCAGCCGGTAGAAGCAAGAATAAGGCATAAAGTACCCGTTACATTCGGATTATCTCTTTACTACAACTTAGGAAAAAGGTGGGGAATAGGAACGGGGCTGAACTATACCAAGCTGGCTTCAGAGCTGCATTCAGGAACGAATAACAATTATATTAAAGGAGACCAGACAGTTCATTACATAGGAATTCCTGTTCAGGTCAATTATAATGTCATTCAGAAAGGGAGATTTACAGGATATATTACAGGCGGGGCACTCGTGGAGAAACCTGTGTCGGGAAGCGTTACAACAACCTACGTCGTGAATGATGAAATAAAGGAGAGTACGAAGGAACGTCTTGATCATAAACCGTTACAGTTTTCGGTGAACACCGCAGTAGGATTTCAGCTGAAGGTCATAGACAAAGTCGGAATCTATGCAGAACCGGGAATAGGATATCATTTCAAGGAAGAAAATGCTCCCAATACCATTTATAAAGAGAAACCGCTTCATTTTAATATGAAGTTCGGGATCAGAGTGCTGTTGGATTGAATGTAGAGGATTTATTATAACACCAAACTTAATAATCTATATATGAAAACAAAACTAATTTTTTTAGTGACTTTATTATTCTCCATTATGAATATAAAAGCACAGTGTACCCCTACAATTACCAGTGCAAGACTCGGACAAAAATATCCGGGAACCATCTTGTTCTGTGATACGGAAGATGAGGTTCTTTCTACCGTACAGACTTATGCAAGTTACCAATGGTATAAACAGGAATGGACCTGGCAGACACCCAATAACAATCCTTGGGTTGCTATTCCGGGCGCTACATCACAGCAGTTGACCATTAATGGAAACGACCAGCTGAATTATTTTAAAGTTAAAGTGACAGAAGGAGACTGCATAGCAGAAAGTCCGACAGCTTTTGCCGATGGATTTGTATATGGTCTTCCGGCTATGATGACTACTTATACTCCCGGAACCTATCAGGAAAATGGAGGAATAGTGAATGTATGCAACGGTGCATCTGTACAGTTTGATAATATATTTCCGACAGTATATGGTAAACATACCTGGTTCAAATGCGTACCAGGCAGCAATCCTCCTATAGTGGGAGACCCTTGTATTATCGCGGGTGTGGTAGGACCTACCTATGTGGCAACAAGTTCAGGAAAATATGGGTTTTATGCCTGTACAGAATACTGTCCGGACCAATGTCAGATGCTGGATCCGTTTGCATTTGTAGAAGTGAATTTCGGGAATTGGGAATTCTGCAGCAATCTGGGAACAGGAGAAGCAAAAAGTAAAGATAATAATCTGAAAATCTATCCCAACCCTACCGCGCAGCATCTTTATATCGGAAAAGAATCAGATAAAGTCTATAAGGAAGTTACCATTATTGATATGTCCGGAAAGCTTGTTCTGAAGAAAAATGACCATCAGTACAATCAGGCAATTGATGTAAGCCAGCTGGTGCCGGGAAATTATATCATCATTTCTAAAAGTGCAGATGGAAAAGAATATAAAAATAGATTTATAAAGAAATAGGATTACTTAGTCTGAATATGGTAAAATATTGATTGTGGGAAGGAAGAATGGATGTCAGAAGAGGGATGTTCCTTGTATTGAAGAAGAACTAAAGTATTTTTACTTTACGCTCAATAGATAAAGTTTCATCCTTGTTAATCTATGACGGTCCTAATTACCCCCCAAAAGGAGCCCTCTCTTTCCGGCATCCGGCTTCCTGACTCACACTTGTCTATTTTATCAGAAATTCAGATGAAATAATCTCTTTCGTTAGTTTTTAATAATGGTTGGGTCGGTACAAATCTTTTGTACCGATTTTTTATTTTGTAACCCTCAGAATCTTTTTTTTGTATAAGTTTTTTAAGGTTTCATTTATCAATACACTGAGATTCTCGCAGATAAAAAAGTAATCAACTGAAAATTTTTCAAAAAGAATAGCATAAAAAAAGATGTAAATGATAAATATTGTAACTTTGTTTTGTTGAAAACTTATAACAAACATATCGGTTGCATTCTTATCCTATGTCTGGTGCTTTTCTTAGTGCCCAACTTAGGGTTTGCCTGTTCCCTTAAAAAGATAAAAAAGGAAGAATCCTTAGGTTATAAGTGTCAGACCAGCAGCTTCTCTGATAAGTTCTGCTGTAAACCTGGTTTTTGTAAAAAAGACAAAGACCATAATAACTGCAATGGCAAATGCAAAGACAATTCCTGCCGATGCGGAACAGTAATCTCACTGACAGGGCTTCCTGTTATGGCAGATCTAAAAATTAAAAATCATTTCATAGAAGAAAAGAAACTTAAATTTAGTTTCAGTCAACCCAATTATTCTTCAGGGTTTTCTTCCATCTGGCAACCTCCCAAAATAGGGTAATACTCTGGCTTAACAGCCAAAAATATGTCTCGTCGAAAGCAAATTTTTTTGTTTTCAGACAGGCTGTTTATTCCCATTATTAATTTAAAAAAATCAAAACGTGAAATCAATATCAAAAATATTGATGGTAATTACTGTATTACTATCATACACTATGAGTTTTGCACAGATCAAAAATGTAAAAACCGAGACAGTGAAAATATATGGCAGCTGCGAAATGTGTAAAGCCAATATCGAAAAAGCAGGTAATATAAAGAATATTTCATCTGTAGAATGGAATAAAGACACCCAAATGGCTACGCTGAGCTATGATGCAAAGAAAACAAATGATGAAGAAATACTCAAGCGTATTGCCTTAGCCGGCTATGATAACGGGAAATTTTTAGCTCCGGACGATGCCTATAATAAATTGGAAAGCTGCTGCCAATACAAAAGAGAGCTAAAACCTGCCAGTACGGATAAAGAACAGGGGATGAAGATGAACAATGAACATGGAAATCATGATCACAGCAAAATGACCCAGTCAGGGAATACTGAAAATAAGAATGTATCACAGCTTAGCAGGGTTTTCGACAATTATTTTTCGTTAAAAGATGCGCTGGTAAATACCGATGCGGGTACCTCATCAGCAAAAGCAGCTTCTTTGGTAAAGGCGATTCAGAATGTTGAAATGGGAAAGCTTTCCAACGAAGCACATATGGTTTGGATGAAGGTTTTAAATGAACTTACAGCACAGGCTGAAAAGATCGCTGCAGCCAAAGACATTTCAAAACAAAGAGACACTTTTGCGCTTTTGTCTGAAAATATTTATGCCCTTGCAAAAGTTTCAAAACAGGAAGAACCGCTGTATTACAACCATTGCCCAATGTTCAATAATGGGAAAGGAGCAAACTGGCTTAGTAAAGAAGAAACGATTAAGAATCCGTTCTACGGTTCCAAAATGCTTAGTTGCGGAAGTGTCCAGGAAACCATCAATAACCAATAATAACCCTTATACGTCAATATCAATACAATGAAAAATATAATTTTATCAATCATCATATCTACAGTTGTAACAGTTTCCTGCAAACAGTCACCAAATAAAAATAGTGAATTAAAAGTAGAGGACAGTACTTCTATATCTGAAACGAAAGCATTGCCATTACATGATTCGGCAGTTTCTGCTGAGCAGGTGAGTACTGCAGCTCAGAAAACGGAGGTCCCTAATACTCAGGATCAGCCCCGAAATTTTACAATTGAACCTGTTGTTAAAGAGTATTTAGCCCTTAAAAATGCACTAGTCGCAGATAATGATAAGGGAGCATCCAATGCCGGAAAACGATTGCTAACTGCCCTAAAGAGTATAGATAGTAATGCCGTTCCTTCAGAAAAGCAAAAAGAATATATGGAAATAGCAGATAATGCAAAGGAAAACGCTGAACATATCAGTGATAATGCCGGAAAGATCGATCATCAGCGGGAACACCTGGCTTCTTTAAGTAAGGACATTTCAGACCTCATTACATTATTTGGAAGCTCACAGAAACTGTATCAGGATCATTGTCCAATGTTTAATGATGGTAAAGGGGCCGTATGGATCAGCGAAACCAAAGCGATCAAAAACCCTTATTATGGAAGTCAGATGCTAAGTTGTGGTTCTGTGAAAAAAGAATTCTGATCATGAGGCAAATACTAAAAAGAATTTTGGTATTTGTTCTCCTTGTTTTTGTGTTCATACAATTTTATCAGCCTGCCTTTAACAGAGATAAAGGCAGTGCTGGTACAAACGATTTTGCAAGAGTCTGTAAAATGCCCGCTGAAGTGAAGATAATGTTTCAGAATTCCTGCTACGACTGTCACAGTAACAATACCGATTATGCCTGGTATGATTATATACAACCAGCTAGGACAGTTGTAGAAGACCATATTAAAAATGCAAAAGAAGATCTGAATTTCAGTGAATGGGGTACATACTCCAGCCGGAAACAGGAAAGATTGTTGAACTCAATAAAAGAACAGATTGTAAACAGACAAATGCCATTGTCGTCTTATACAGTAATGCACAGAAAAGCAAAACTAAGTAATGACGAAATTAAAACGGTAACCAAATGGTTAAATGAGCAGAACAAAGTTTATGAATAAAAATAGCACAATGAATATACCTCAGAATATCTTGATAAAATTACTTCAGGCAGTTTTGATCCTCTTCTGCTGGCAAAGTGTTTTTGCCCAAAAAGTAGTACGATATGAGTTGTATGTAAAAGATACACTGGTCAATTACGCAGGAAAAGAAAAAAGGGCCATATCCGTCAACGGGCAAATACCAATGCCCACTCTTACCTTTACAGAGGGAGATACCGCTGAAATTGTGGTACACAATCAGTTGAAGGAGAGCACATCCTTACACTGGCATGGAGTGTTTTTACCCAATAAAGAAGACGGGGTGCCGTGGCTGACACAAAAACCTATAAAACCGGGTGCTACCTATACCTATCGTTTTTCGATTATTCAGAACGGAACACATTGGTATCATTCGCACTCCGGGCTTCAGGAACAGATTGGGATGTATGGAAGCTTCGTCATGAAAAAAAGAGAAGATGACAAAACCTTCAGAAAAGGGATTGATGATCTGCCGGCAGTTCCTGTTATTTTGAGTGAATGGACGAACCTGAACCCTGATAATATCAACAGAATGCTCCATAATGCCAACGACTGGGCTGCCATTAAGAAAAATGCCACGCAGTCTTATGTGGAAGCTATTAAAGAAGGACATCTTAAGACCAAGCTTACCAATGAGTGGAAACGTATGCTGGCCATGGATGTAAGCGATGTGTATTACGATAAAGTACTCATCAATGGAAACAACAGCACCGATTTAATGACCGTAGAGGGAAAAAAACTGAAAGCGGGAGATAAAGTCCGGTTAAGGATATCAAACGGTGGAGCGTCCTCTTATTTTTGGCTGCGTTATGCCGGAGGTAAAATTACCGTTGTAGCCAACGATGGTAACGATGTGGAACCTGTAGAAGTCGACAGATTGATTATTGCTGTTTCCGAAACCTATGATATTGTTGTAACTATTCCTCAGGATGGAGTTTCGTATGAGTTGTTAGCTACCACAGAAGACAGAACCCAGTCTGCCAGTTACTTTGTGGGTAACGGAATAAAGCAGCTCATTTCTCCTCTTCCCAAACTTAAATATTTTGAAGGAATGAAAATGATGAATGATATGATGAAAATGAACGGAGACCTGAATGATATGGGAATGAAAATGAGCCTTAATCAAATGGATATGAACGTTGTAATGTATCCGGAAATTACAGGGGACGGAAGCAGGAAACAGGATCACAGCCAGCACAATAGGATGCCGGATAAAGGAATGGATAAGGATATGAATATGGATAGTAACAGGTATAATGCTAATGCCTTGGGAGATATTAAAACCTTGAATTATGCCATGCTGCAATCTCCCTATAATACAGAACTCCCCAAAAATGCTCCGGTAAAAGAATTAAAGTTTACCCTCACCGGAAATATGAACCGATATGTATGGAGTATGGATAACAAAATTTTATCGGAAACCGATAAAATTCCAGTGAAGAAAGGAGAAATACTACGGATTACCATCTATAATAATTCGATGATGAGGCATCCGATGCATTTACATGGCTTTGATTTCAGAGTGATCAATGGAAAAGGAGAGAAGTCACCCCTGAAGAATGTACTGGATGTTATGCCTATGGAAACCGATACTATCGAATTTCTGGCTAATGAAGAAGGAGACTGGTTTTTCCATTGCCATATTCTTTATCATATGATGGCAGGAATGAACAGGGTCTTCGCGGTAGGAGACTATAAAAATCCTTATTTACCAGACAAAAAAGAAGCGTATAATATGCTTCAAAAAGAGAGCAATATGCCCCATTTTATGATTCAGAACGATTTTGCAACCAACGGAAACGATGGAGATGCAATGCTTCAGAATGCAAGATGGAATCTTTCTGCCGAATGGCGTTTAGGGTACAATGATATGCATGGATATGAAGTAGAAACCCACCTGGGAAGGTACATCGGGAAAATGCAATGGTTTATGCCGTTTGTAGGTTTCGACTGGCGTTATAGAAAAATGGGAATTGACGAACAGGAGAAAAATATTTTTGGGCAAAAAAACGAAAAAGACACCCGAAGAGCCGTAAGCTTAGGTTTTATATATACCCTTCCGATGCTTGTCAACTTTCAGGCAGAAGTATATCACGATGGTATCGTTCGTTTGCAGCTGATGAGAGAAGATATTCCGATATCAAAACGACTAAGAGGCGGATTTATGGTGAATACCGACAAAGAATACATGACCGAATTGAAATATATTCTTAATAAAAATGTGAGTATACGTGCCCATTATGATAGTGATATGGGATGGGGAGCCGGAATTTCTTTGGCATATTAAAAATGAAAAACCAACACCAATACGTTATTAATTGATGACAATTGATCATTAATGAGAAATATTCAAAAGTAATTCCACTACAGGGAGCAGTTATATAATAGCTGCTCCTTTTTTTCTTTTACAGGCACGGTGTTTCAATATCTGTTTTTCGTAATATCTTTTTTAATATATCCGTTTTATTAGGATTTCATTCATGTAAACCTCAGGTTTTCAAAATAGTATATTGATTATTTTTACTTTAAAAACACATCATGCTGATTAAAATTTATGGAAGTGCCATTCATGGAGTGGCCGCACAGACAATAACAATTGAGGTGAATATAGATACGGGAGGAGTTGGTTACCATTTGGTGGGTCTTCCCGATAATGCAATTAAAGAAAGCGGTTATAGAATTTCTGCCGCACTGAAAAATGTAGGATATAAAATTCCCGGAAAGAAAATTACCATCAATATGGCTCCGGCGGATCTCAGAAAAGAAGGATCTGCCTATGATCTGAGTATTGCGATCGGTATTCTGGCTGCTTCCGATCAGATACAGGCAGAGGAAATTGAGAATTATATTATTATGGGGGAGCTTTCTCTCGATGGAAGCCTGCAGCCCATCAAAGGAGTATTGCCTATCGCTATTCAGGGTAGGGAAGAAGGCTTTAAAGGAATTATTCTTCCAAAGCAGAATGCCAGAGAAGCAGCCATTGTAAATGACCTCGAAGTATATGGCGTAGAAAATATCAGAGAAGTTATTGATTTTTTTAATGAAGGAAAACCTCTTGAAAGGATGATGCTGGATACCCGGAAAGAATTTAATGAGAAGATCAACGATTTTCCTTTCGATTTCTCCGAAGTTAAAGGACAGGAAGCCGCTAAAAGAGCAATGGAAGTAGCAGCAGCAGGCGGGCATAATATCATTCTTATAGGTCCTCCCGGAAGTGGAAAGACTATGCTGGCCAAAAGAGTTCCCAGTATTTTACCTCCATTAACTTTGAAAGAAGCGTTAGAAACAACAAAAATTCATTCCGTAGCCGGAAAGATTGGAACCGAAGCTTCATTGATGACCGTTCGTCCCTTCAGATCTCCGCATCATACGATTTCTGATGTTGCCTTAGTGGGTGGCGGAAGTTATCCGCAGCCTGGCGAGATTTCTCTTGCCCATAACGGAGTCCTGTTTCTTGACGAAATGCCTGAATTTAAACGAACCGTGCTGGAAGTAATGAGACAGCCTCTGGAAGACCGTGAAGTAACCATTTCAAGAGCCAGGTTTACAGTAAATTATCCTGCGAGCTTTATGCTAGTAGCCTCTATGAATCCCAGCCCCAGCGGCTTCTTCCCTGATGATCCCAACAATACCTCCTCTGTTTATGAAATGCAGCGGTACATGAATAAGCTCTCAGGACCACTTTTAGACAGGATTGATATTCATATTGAAGTGCAAAAGGTAGAGTTTGAGCAGCTTTCTGAAAAAAGAAAAGGTGAAAAAAGTAAAGACATCAGAAATCGTGTACTGAAAGCCAGAGATATTCAGAATAAAAGATATCAAAACCTCAGTATCAGCAGTAATGCCCAAATAGGACCTAAAGAAATTGAGGCCTTTTGTGAATTGGATGAAGCCTCTTTCGGACTCATCAAATTAGCAATGGAAAAACTTAATCTTTCCGCAAGAGCTTATGACAGAATCCTGAAAGTTGCAAGAACAATAGCTGATCTTGAGGAATCCGATAATATTCTTTCCTCCCATATTTCCGAAGCAATACAATACAGAAGCCTTGACAGGGAGTTTTGGAATGGTTGACTTTTAGTATTTGTATATAACGTGCTGAAAATTAATAGTTTAGAATTACTTTCATAAGTTTAAGCCTTTTTTATAGGGTATACATTGTAATTATGTAACACATAGCTTGATTTATTATGTTAAGTTTGATTACCAAATTTTTAAAAATATTGCATTATGAAAATAAAATTTTCAAATACAGAATAGGAGCCATTTAACTTCAGAAGAATATGCCAAATATATTCTTTTCATCTTTCCGATTGCAATAAATAACGTTTGAACGTTGTTTAAAGTTCTATTCATTGAGTAGATCGCTTCAAACTCTTTATCATTCAGTTTTTTAAAACTATTATACATCACATTTAGTAAATAAGCTGTGGCTATCCTTTGTGTGCCTTTATTTCTACATTTTATAGTTTAAAATCAATTGTATGGAGGGAAGAAGCCTTTGATTATAAAATTTTCAACCAAATTACATTATTAATATGTCAAATTCAATTCCCTCATTAGAAAACTTATCACAAGGTACGGCTGCATTATTGTCTTCTGAAGACAGAGAAAAAGTTTTAAGCGGATTCAATAAAACCGGCTGGGACTATCATCATGAAGAATCATTGGAGTCTCTTTTCCGAAAACAGGCATTTCTTCATCCTGATAAAACGGCTGTTGTTTATCAGGATCAGAAAATCACTTACAGCGATTTAGATCAAAGAAGTAACCAGGTTGCCAATTTATTATTGAGCCGTGGAATCAAAGAAGGAAAATATGTTCCTATCTGGCTGGACCGCTCTTTAGAATGGATTGTTGCTGTTCTTGGTGTGATCAAAACAGGAGCCGCATATATTCCGATAGATCCTGCTTACCCTGCTAAAAGAGTAGAATTTATTCTTTCAGACACCGCTGCTGATGTTATTATTGTCAATCAAAATCTTGAAAATCTTTTATCCGAAACTGAAAGAACAAAAATCTTTGATCTGAGCAGTATGGAAAATCTTAATCATTTACCATCAGAGTATCCGGAGATTAAAATCCACCAGAACAGTTTGGCTTATACAATTTACACTTCAGGTTCTACCGGAAAACCCAAAGGGGTGATGGTGAGCCATCAGGCTATACAGCATTTGGTAACATGGCATAACCATCATTTTCATGTGGATCACAGTTCAAAGCTGACTCTTGTGGCAGGACTGGCATTTGATATATCTGTATGGGAACTCTGGTCTGCCCTTACTTCCGGCGCAACCCTTTTTATCGCAGATCATGAAGACAGGACAGAAGTGAATGCATTGGTAGACTATTATAAAAGAAATCAGATTACCCACGGCTTCGCTCCCTCTGTTCTGGTTCCTTCTGTCGTTGAGGTTACCCGTAATGATACGGATCTGAATTTGAAATATCTCTTTACCGGAGGTGAAAAACTAAAACCTGTGCTTACTACAGAATTAAGCTACGAACTGATCGATTATTACGGACCTACGGAATGTACCGTATTTGCAACATTCAAAAAAGTGAAAGATATCAATGGAAAATATATCTCTTCAATAGGAAAGCCCATTGCCAATGCAAAAGCCTATATTTTAGGGGGGAATATGGAGTTGCTGCCGGTAGGAGCTGTAGGAGAATTATGTATTGGAGGAAATATTTTAGCAGATGGATATCTTAATAATAAAGAACTTACAGAATCTAAATTTATTGCTAATCCATTCAGGGAGAAAGAAAAGATGTATCGTACCGGAGATCTGGCGAAATGGAAACCGGACGGCGATATTGAATTTCTGGGAAGAATAGATAATCAGGTGAAAATTCGCGGATTCCGCGTTGAACTGGGAGAAATAGAACGCACGTTGACTCAGCAGAAAGATATTATAGAAGCTGTGGTCATGAGCAAAGATGCAGAAGGAAGCAGCAAATATCTGATTGCTTTTATTGTTTCAAAACCGGAAGCTGAAAAAGATATTTCATCAGTTAGAAATACATTGAAAGAAGAACTTCCGGGTTATATGATTCCCGCACAGATTATTTTCATAGAGAAAATTCCGTTGACGGCAAATGGTAAAACAGATACACAAGCTTTAAAAGCCCTTGCGGATAAAGAGGCAAAAGAACTTATTTCATTTGAACCACCAACCAATGAGACAGAACGGATTGTTGTAGATGTGTGGTCCTCAGTTCTGGAACGTCCTGTTATTAACATTACAGATAATTTCTTTGATATTGGAGGAAACTCCCTGCTGGTAGCAACCGTGGCTGTAGCACTGCAAAGAAAGCTGGATATAAAAGTGTATCTGCGGGATATTTACCAGTTTCCGGTATTGCAGGAGCTCTCGGAAGTTCTTATAGCCAGATCCGGAGAAACAAAAGAAGCTTCTCCAATAGAAGATGTAGAGCCTTATGTTGCTTTGCAGAAAGACGTTTATCTCGCTCCCGGAACTGTTTTTGCAGGTGGATTTACTCCTGAACAGGTAGAAAATCCCACTACGATATTTTTAACAGGAGTTACAGGATTTGTGGGTATTCATCTTCTGCAGGAGCTGCTGGATACTACACGTGCTGATATCTACTGTCTTGTAAGAGCTCAGGATCAATTTCATGCCATGGAGAAGATAGATAGATGTTATAAACAATATCATATTCCTCAAATAGAAGAACAGAAATCGAGAATTATTCCGCTTATCGGTGATCTGGCATTACCATCACTGGGATTGTCAGCAGAAATATTCACAAAACTGGCAAAACAAACCGATCTGATTTACCATTCCGGAAGCTCCGTCAACTTCATTGAGCCTTATTCTTATATGAAGGCACCTAATGTAGAAGGGTTAAGAGAAATCATCAAATTGGCCGGGGCGGAAAGGACAAAATGCCTGGCTTTGCTGTCTACCATCTCGGTATACAGCTGGGGACATGTGTTTACAGGGAAAACAGTAATGCTGGAGTCTGATGATATTGAACAGAATTTAATGTCTGTGAGCAAAGACATTGGCTATGTAAGAAGTAAATGGGTAATGGAGGCCGTAGCTGATCTGGCTGCAAAAGAAGGACTGCCGTTGATTACCTATCGTCTTGGATATGCAATGTGCCACAGCGAAACCGGCGCCAGTGCCTCCTATCAATGGTGGTCAGGATTGGTGAAAAACTGTATAGAATTCAAATCTTATCCGGCATTGAATGAGCTCAGGGAAGGACTTACTACAGTAGATTATATGACAAAGGCTATGGCTCATATCACAAAGAATAAAGAGGCAATAGGTAAAAAATTCAACCTGATTGCCCGCCCGGAAACCAATCTTACACTGGAAGGATTCTTTGGGCTCATGAAAAAGTATTATGCTTTTATCCTGAAAGATCTTCCTTACAAAGAATGGAGAAAACAATGGGAAGATGACAGTAAAAATCGTTTGTATCCGCTGACAAGTCTTTTCAGAGATAATATGCATGAAGGCTTATCTACGGTAGAGCTTTATCAGAATACCTACATATGGGACTGCTCCAATGTTATTCAGTTTCTGGAAGGTTCAGGTATTCAGGAGCCGGTATTTGATAAAAAAGTACTGGATCCCTATTTGGAATACCTTGGAATACCGGTTAAATAGTATTTGAACATTGAACAAAGCCCAAACAGATTCTGCTTGGGCTTTTAATTTTTTTATTCAATAAACACGTCAAGTTTTGTCGTAATGCAGAATGATATTTGTATCAGGGTAAAAAGAGAAATTATTTCTCAGTTTTTTAATAACCGAAAACCAAAAAATAATAAATGAGTAACGTAATTGTTTTGTCTAAGGATTTTGCGGCCAATGAAAGTGCAGTGGTAGATCTTAACCCCTGGGGATTTATAGATCCATTGAAGGCTCTTGTATTTCAAAATAAAACAGGGCAGTCTGCAAAGTTTCTCTGGCAGGGAGATATAATCCATACTAGAGAGAAAGCTGGATATTTTAAGGAGGTCAACAACGATTTAGGGGTGAAAGTGAGTCACTATGATGGGTTTATAACAGTTACCAACGGAGGAGGAAATCAACATTTAGAAGGAGAATTAAAAATATAAAAAGTTGTATTTCATTCCCGGGATCATAATAATTTGATAATTAAAAAGGTCAGGCAATATTGATGAATGCCTGACCTTGTTTTTACTTGAGATTAATTTATAGTTACTTTAATTACATTCTGAACGGCTGGAACCGGATATTGAGTTCCGACCTTAGAAACAGCCTTATTTTCACTTTGTGGAGTTCCTCCAAATAAAGCCTGATGATTTCCCGCCCCGGGATACTGATCAACACCCGTTCCTGAATCAAATAACATTGTTTTTGCAGTAAGGTCTCCTTTGACATTTGCATCAATATTCTGTTCATTAGCATAGAACCAGTCATTGGAAAATCCAAACATCGTTGCATAAGCAATTTTATCTCCCGGATCCGCATTGAAACTTGTTGTTACTTTATTTCCTGGTGTTACCGGAGCATTACCTGCAATGTATATCCCTTTTACATCTGGTAAAGACTTCAGGCTGTTTTGAAGTTTCGTTACATTTCCAAACTGTGCAATGTCTTTTAAGCCCATTCCGCTGTCTGTTTTTCCCAATTCATAGATAGGATTTTTATCACCACGATAAACAACTACCAATGTAGGAGAAAGTCCTGTCATAATCCCCGTGTTAGCATTCAGTTTAGTCATCATTTTACTGATATTTCCCATTTGAGCAATATCCGTAATTTCAGGATTTGAGAGGGCATTAGGGGTGAAAAACGGGGTATTATTTAGCAATTGAGAACCATTGTAGTTGGATACGGCCCATACTCCCGGAGAAAAAGGGGTCTCGTTGGAAGTTCCTGCCGAAGTATTGGTAATGGTGAGAGTGAATTCTGAAGATACGTCATTGTAAGTCAGGTTAAGCTTCATAAGCTGAGATGCATTTACATTGGGAACCTGCATGATAGGTTTGCTTTCTGCCTGCCCGGATATATTGTCTTTGGTTCCGTTGTCCCATAACAATACACTTGAAGAAACATCTCCTGTAACAGCATTTCCATTCGTATCAAATAATTTGATCCCCGGTTGTTGTGAAGCAAAGAACCAGTCTTTTGATGCTCCATACATGGTAGCAAACATCAATGCCTGCGCTTTTCCGGCATTGAATTTAAAAGAAACCGATTGTCCGGGCATAATGATCGGAGGTGTGCCTGTTCCCTGGAAACTTCCGCTTTGTACAAAATCCTTAGGAGTTACAATATTTTCAATAGTGATCGTCCGTTGAAAAGACATATCCGTCATGGAATCATTGGAGTTATCACACGATGAAAGCATAAACGCTGTAAAAATACCCGCTACAGGTGCCATGATTTTAAAAAAGATCTTTCTCATAAAAGTAAATTTTAATAATTATTACTGATTGTTGAAAGTATAGTCGCCCTTTTTTGTTGATCCTGACAAAAAAATAAATATTTTTTACCTCACAGAATTCAACTTCTGGTAGGTGAATTAAAAATATAGAAAATGGTACACTCCTTTTACTTCGTATATTTGTTTTTAAACTCATATAAACTCTTGAAAATAAGAGCATGCAGTTCTTGAAAAAACTAAATAATTGACTATGACTGAAAACGGCCGACCTGCAGAAGATGATTTTCCTGTTCAGGAGATTTTTACCAATTTAGAATGGGATGATCTCATTGTAAATCCTGTTATCAAAGAAAAGATCGTACAGGCAAGGCTTGATATAAAAAGCCGGCTGATTGACAGGGCAACATTATATGGTCCTTTAGGTACGGGAAAAACCACCACAGCAGCTTTACTGGGCAAGACCCTTGTTCAGAAGGTTTATAGAATTAATGCTCCCAAACTGACGCTGTACAATGCAGGTGAAATGAAGAGCTATTTAAACCAATTTTTTATCAAAGCACAAGAGAACGCCTGGATCCTTGTTCTTCATGAGCCTTACGCCTTATTCCGAAACTCCGATGCTGAAATCTCAGAATTTCTTATTGAAAAAATCAAAAGCCATAAAGGAGTGATATTGTTCATTATTAACGGCGAAAATCAGGAAGAAAATGCTTTCTACAATAAGGATTACAAAACCATTATCTTTACCAAACCCAATGCAGAAGAAAGACTTTTGCTTTGGAAAGAATATCTAGCCTTTAATAAGGATTTGCAGGATCCTGAATTTTTGACAGAAATTTCTGAAAATTTTGCCGTAACGGGCGGTCAGATTGTAAATGCTGTGCGCAGAGCTGGTGTCATAGCTCTTAAAAGAAATAATCCTCCTTTAGTGCAGAAAAAAGACTTGGTTGCGGCTATTACTGCTGAAATTAAAAAAGTAAATTAAGGATAAGCTCCTGAAAAAGAGCAGTATATAATTTGCAGTGTAATGCCAGATTGTTTTTACAGTCTGTTTGTCTTAAATAGAGCTATTTATTCGTTGGGATAATGTTATATTCCCTTTTTCCCGTCCAGAATCATCTGAATCATTTTTATCTTTCTGTTTTCTCTTGTTTCCGGTTTCTTGGCCTCATCTATCCAACGGATATATTCCTTTTTGTGGGTATAACTCATCTTTTCAAATAAAGTCTTTGCTTCAGGGTTTTCTTCAAAGACAGACATAATATCCTCTGCAATCTCAACAATTCTCTCTTCTTTGTCTTCTGTAAGAGACACAGAAACGACATCTCCAAAAGTTTTCCCAAGCTGTTTCCTTACCTCCTGTGTAAGTCCTAAAATATGACAGTCTGATTTCATTTTGACAAGGCTTCCACGATATTCAATGGTATCATCAAATACTGCTTTAATCTTTACCTGTCCTTTTTTATTAAACAGTTCCTCTGTAGAAAATGGAAACTCTACAAAAGCAGCATTCATCTCTCCATTTTGCTGAATAATAGCCGAAAATTGGATCATTTGAGGATTCATGATGAAAAATTTTAATACTCAAAAATAAAAAAACCGTGAAATATACTTTCACGGTTTCAAAAATAAATCAAATAAGATTATTTTTTATTGATTTTCTTAGGCGTTGTTGTTGTACCTGAGTTTTTAGTTTTTGTATCGGCTGGAGTGTTTTCTCCTCTTACAAGCTTCAATTCGTCAACTAATCTTCTTGCACCGGCATATTTATCAATTGTCCAAAGAACAAAACGAACGTCTACGTTGATTGTTTTCTGCCATTCAGGCTCGAATACGATATCACCGCTTAGTGCTTCACTGTTTCCGTCGAAAGCAATACCGATAAGGTTTCCGTCTCCATCAATTACCGGAGAACCAGAGTTTCCTCCTGTAATATCATTGTTAGAAAGGAAGTTTACAGGCATATAACCCGCTGCATCAGCATACTGTCCGAAATCTTTAAGATTGTAAAGATCGATCACTCTTTGAGGAAGGTCAAACTCTTCATCACCTTTCTTGTATTTCCCAACAAGACCAGTCATGTCTGTATAATAGTTATCAGTAATACCGAAATAGTTTCTGTCATTTCTGATAGGTAATTTATCTACAGTACCGTAAGTAAGTCTCATTGTAGAGTTAGCATCCGGGTAGAATTTTTTCTCAGGCATAGCCTTCATTAATCCAGCTAAGAACATACGGTTCTTTTTAGCAAAATTATCATCTACCTGAACATATCTTTCAGTGGTCATTTTTTGATCAGCAACAATTCCGTTAGCAGCTTTCCAAAGAGGGTCGGCATCAAGCTTCAATGCATCCGGGTTCAATAAGAAATTCGTAGCAGAAGTTTTGTTGGCAAAGATGGAAGAATAAGCCAGATTAGAAATAGTTTTAACATCTAATCCTAAAATAGTTGCAGAAGCAATGTCTTTGTTGGTAACTCTCTTCTGGTATAAATCTACCATTGAAGTAAGCATTTCTCCTTCCAGAGACGGATTGAAGTTTTCATAAGCAGCTTTGATTGCTGCTTCAGTTTTAGCTTTCATCGCTAATCTTCCCTGCATATCCTGAGCAGCATACGTTTTAAGTACAGATCCTACCTGTAGGGCAAGAGAGATATATTTAGCATTTCTTGAGAATTGTGAAGCATAGTTTCTTTCAACATTTCTTTCAGAAACTTGCTTATAATACATTTCGATATCCTCTAAAATACCATCATAAGCTTCATTTCCAGAGGTCATAGACCATTTTCTGAAGATATCCTCAGTTTTTTGCTTATCAGCAATTGTTCCGTTTTTATCTACAGCATCAATAGTACCTTGTCTGTTTTTCCAATAGTTAGCTACTGAAGCATATTGAGAAGCATAGTTAAGCTGAGTTGCTTTATCCTTGTCCATGTACTTTTTCATTACGTCCATAGCAAGTTTAGAAGCTTCAACCCAAGCCGGGTAATCTTTTGTTACCATTTGCTGAATTCCATAAGAAGTCAGGTAACGGTTTGTTCTTCCAGGGTAGCCTAAGATCATTGAGAAATCACCTGGCTTGATCCCTTTAAGAGAAACCGGAAGGAAATGCTTAGGTTTCAAAGGAGTGTTGCTAGGAGAATATTCAGCAGGATTTCCTGCAGCATCAGCATATACTCTGAAAACCGTGAAGTCAGCTGTATGTCTTGGCCATTCCCAGTTATCTGTATCACCTCCGAATTTTCCTAATGAGGAAGGCGGGGCACCTACTAATCTGATGTCTTTATAATCCTGATATACAAAATAGTAGAATTCATTTCCGTTAAAGAAATCTCTTACTACGACAGTATATTTTCCGTTCTCAGAGTTTTCTGTCTGGATTGCTTTTGTTTCAGCATCAATAACAGCTTTTCTCTCTGCTCCGGTCATATTGTTGTTTAGTTTAGAATTGATTCTCTGTGTAGCATCATCCATTCTCACTAAAAATCTTACATAAAGATCCTTTGCATTGAACTCGTCTTTCTGTTTCATTGCCCAGAATCCGTTTTTCAAATAATCTTTTTCTGGTGTAGATGCCGCAGCAACAGCACCATAACCACAGTGGTGGTTGGTGAATATAAGTCCTTTATCAGAAACAATCTCTCCCGTACAGAAACCACCGAAACTTACGATAGCATCTTTTAAGCTTGAATTGTTTACAGAATAAATTTCTTCAGGCGTAAGGTGTAGACCCTCTTTTTGCATATCAACACCGTTAAGTCTTTTGATGAGCATTAGCAGCCACATCCCCTCATCCGCCCTCA
>JASLCD010000368.1 GCA_030146295.1 Chryseobacterium sp. | reverse complement strand
ATATGTGGATTTTCTGCTTTCAGAGCTTCCCATTTTTCCTTTAAATCATTAACTAATGTGCTCATTACTTTACTTTTTTATGGTTAAAATTGTATAAATTCTTCTTATTGTTTCGTTTCCTGTTTTACTTTTTATTTCTTCTTCTTTTTCAGAAGTTTTCATTCTTTTAAAGCGGCTTTTGGAGATGAGTTCTTCCATTTCACTGTTACTGTACAAAGTGAAATCATATTCTGTAAACGGCAGTTTTTCCATAAACTCCTTTTGCCCGAATGTAAGGACGAATGTTCCGTCATCTTTTAAAACTCTGTAGATCTCGTTGAGAAATTCTACCGGATTTTTCCAGAAATAGACCGTGTTTACGGTGAATATCTTATCAAAAGATCTATCCTGAAAAGGAAGCTTATTCCCCTCATACAGAACAAAATCTGCCTCGCTTTCAAATTCTTTATTGAGCCTTTTGGCTTCATTGTGCATGGTTTCCGAGATATCAATTCCTGTGTATCTGAGATTCTTGGCAAGGCTCATTATACTTTTCAGATGGGCAGCATTTCCGTGTCCTATTTCAAGGATCTGCTGATCATCGTCTATCACAAGTGTCTTAATGCTTTCCAAAGTCATGCTTATATTAGTAGCATTCATCATTTCACCAATCTCGATGCCTTTTTCTCCCTGGGGATTGGCAAGATTCTGTGCGAGGATTTTGAGTTCTTCTTTTTCCATGGTTATCCAAAAATGATCATTGGGTTATTCGTAATCGGGTGTCCGCAGATGGTACAGGGAAAGTTATAAGCATCGCTGATATTTTCTTCAGTAAAAACTTCCTCCGGGGATCCATAGGCGGAAACCTGTCCTGATTTCATTAATAAAATCTTATCTGCAAACTGTGCAGCAAGGTTAAGATCATGCAAAACAACAATAGCACTGTTGGCTTTTTTGGTAAACTTTTTGATAATTTCCAGTGCTTTATACTGATGTTTTATATCTAAATTATTCAATGGTTCGTCCAGAAAAACCAGCTTGTGAGCAATATCATTTTCAAGCTGAGCCATTACTCTTGATAGGTGTACACGCTGCTTTTCTCCTCCTGAAAGGGTATTGTATTCTCTTTCTTTCAGATGAAAAATATCCGTTTCATACATCATCATATTCATGGCTTCGAGATCTTCTTTACCGGGCTGGGCGTCGAAATAAGGATACCTTCCCATCAGGATCACATCTTTTACCTCAAGCGGAATATCATTACTGTTATGCTGTGAGAACTTTGCTTTGTGTTTTGAAAGTTCTTTGATATTCCATTCTCTGATAGGTTTATTTTTAAACAAAACCTTATTATTGCCGGACTTCACTTCATCTGCCAATACACTCAGAAGACTTGATTTCCCTGCACCGTTCGGTCCCACAATAGCAAGAAATTCGCCGTATTCCAGAGAGACATCTACCCCATCCAGAATCCTGAACTCTTTATGTTTATAATTAATCTGGTGTGCCTTGATCATTACAGTGATTTTTTAAATTTAACCAAAATAGCGATAAAAATAGGGCCTCCCATTAAGGCTGTTAAAATACCGATCGGCAGCTCCGACGGTGCTACAATACTTCTGCTGAAGGTATCTGCCGTCAGTAATAAAATGCTTCCGCACATTGCTGATAATGGTAAAATAAATGCATAATTGGATTTGAACAAAAGCCTTAAAATATAAGGTACAATAAGACCTACAAAACCAATTGTTCCTGAGAACGCCACACAACTACCCACCATTAAAGCTACAATGATAATAATCTGCTTTTTCAGTCTTTCCACATTGATCCCCAAATGCTGTGCATCTTTTTCTCCCAGCATCATTGCATTCAAAGCTTTTCCTTTTGGAAGTAAAATAATGTAAGCAATGACCGCAACAACGGCCAGAATGATATTCTTCGTCCATGTTGCAGCTGCCAGACTTCCTAAATTCCAGAAAGTAAGATCTCTGAGCTGCTCATCTTTTGAGATATAGATCAAAAATCCGGTTATCGAAAACCCGATAGCCGTTATGGCAACTCCGGTAAGCAGCATCATAACCACATTTGTTGTTCCTCCGCTTGTGGAAATTCTGTACACCAACATCATTGATAGAAAAGAACCTATAAAAGCTGCTATCCCTACCAGTGAAAATTGTATAGCTTCAGGAAGATATTCTTTGAAATGTCCTCCTAAAACAATCGCAATGGCTGCCAGCAAAGTTGCTCCTGATGTAAGCCCTATTAAATCTCCTGTTGCCAGAGGATTCTTGAAAAGTCCCTGAAGACTTGTCCCGGAAACCGACAGCATACTTCCTACTAAAATGGCCATAATGATTCTGGCTGCTCTTACGTCCCAAATCACATATTTATCACTGAGTGATAAACCGGGATCTCCTTTTATAAATTGCCACAGTGCCCTGAACGGAGAGTTTTCTCCGAAATCATAAACTCCTGTATTAAGTGACAGTACTGCTATAATGGCAAGCAGTACTGCACTTATCATAAGATAAAAGTATAGTTTACTTTGTGCTTTCAATTAAAAGTTTGTTTAATCCTACTGCTGCTTCTCCTACTCTTGGTCCGAAACCGGACACTAATCCTCCGTCCATTGCGATGATCTTCTTATTCTTTCCTGCATTGGTTTGGGAAACACCCGGCATTTTAAGGGCTCCTTCATTTCCTCCAGCTCCCTGTAAGCCTGATTCAAAGAAGAACAGTACATCAGGATTCGCTTTTACAACCGCTTCCGGTGTCAATGGTTTGAAATCTTCAAAATCAGTTACAGCATTTTCTCCGCCTGCAAGGGTGATCAGTGAAGCCATAGGTGTATTTTTACCGCTCACCATCAGCATATTTCCTCTAGCGTAGATGAACAATACTTTAGGCTTTTTAGCAATGGGCTGTACCTGCTTCAGATCAGCGTCGATCTTGTCATTCAGTTTTTGATAATCTGTATTTCCAATAGCTTTTGCTACAGATTCTATTAACTTCTTGGTTCCTTCTATGGTATATTCCTGTTTGAATACTTCGGTTTTAATCCCTGAAGATTTAATTTTTCCCATTAATTCCGGGTTGATATCTTTATCAGAAGCTAAAATTAACGTCGGAGAAACTGCCATAATCGGTTCAATGGTCATTGATCTCATGTGGCCTAAATCTTTAGCCGTAGCTTTTAAAGAGGCAGGATAAGTACTTGTAACATCTGTTCCTACGATTTCTTTTTCGTGGCCCAAAGCCGCTACAATTTCAGTAATTCCTCCGTTTAATGTTACAATTTTATTGTTGGTTTTTGGTGCTTCAGAAGTAGCTTCTGTAGTATTTTCTTTCGTTGATCCTTCTGCCTTTTTGCAAGAATATACTGCTACAAGCACAGAAGCTGCAAGGATGAATTTTTTCATGATATACTATTATTTGATTATTTTATAAAGGTTCGAATTCAAAATTGGTGTAACCACGGTTTCCGTTTTCGTCTTTCATTTTGTTAAATCTCAGTTTAAAGTAGAAACCTTCAGCATCCTTCAGCACAAAGAAACGATCTGAATATACAAAGGGAACCGGATTGGCTGCAGTTCCTGTTGTTGTTCTCCACTTATCACCAATCGCTCTATGATCATTAAAAATAAATTTGGCCGGCTCAACATCTTTCAGTTTAAATGCCGTATAAGCCTGGTCCAGACTACCTGTAACACTTACCTGATAAGCGCCTACCCCATTCAAAGTATTGGTGGTTACAAAATCTGCATAGAAGTAGCTTCCTGCACTGGTTGTAGGTCCCATGAACACTTCATTGGTAAACGTTGTGAATGCTAAATCCCATCTTTTTTTCTTAGGCTGAATCTTTACCGGTGTACCCGTTTTCAGGTTAAAGAATGTAAAATTGTATTCTGTATCTTTTGTAATGATATATTCTTTGATGTCTGTTCCTGTTGCATTCAGATCGGCATATCGGATCTTGTATCCATTCTGAGCTCTCAGAATCTGAATTTTTTTCCATCCTCTCGTATCACCGGATAATGAAACGGATCCTGCTCCGATATTGGCCGCAGAAGGTATTTCTCTTCCAAGGTTGATCAGATAAACAGGATTTTCGGCATCATTTTCTTTGATGGCATCAATTCCGGTCGTCTGGGTCAGAAAATTGCCATCAGGATTGTCGATATATTTCATGTTGGCGGCATCAAATGTTCCCACCTGAGCAATTTCTTTCAAACTTGCTGCATCAGCATCTTTTACTTTACTGAGGTCTGTGGCATTGGGTATTTTGATAACTGTCATAGCAAGAGATCCGTTCATTATCACACGAAACTCATCTCCTGTATAAAAACCAAGATCCCAATCTGTTCTGCTGTTGACGGCCGGATTGGTGTAATCACTTAGATCAATCCAAACCTGATTAGGTTCTGTAGGACCACCGACTTTTACATTAACCTCTGATCCTGTCATCGGAGGAACCGGCACCGGATCTTCATCTGCAGAGAGACAAGACTGTGTGGCCGCCATGATGGAAAGAATAGACAATATTTTTAAATACTTCATAACAGTAACTTATTATTTAAAATTGAAACATTAATCGGGCAAAATAGCTTCTGCCATAGTATAAATTAACAAAACCACTTGCTGCTGTATGGGCCGAACCGGCAATTGCAGTAGAGTTCAATCTCGTCACATCAAATATATTTTTCACCCCGGCAGAAATTTCAAAGTGTTTGTTCCAGAAAGGCTGGCTTACAATGAAATCCATCATATGAAAGCTGTCCACTTTTCCCAGACGGAAACCACTTGCTCCATCAGACACATAAATTCTGTCCGGTCCTGTGAATTTGTAATAAAGGGCAAAATTGGTATCGGTATTTTTCAGCTTGTAAGTTGCTGAAGCTCCTGCCTGTACCAAATACTGAAAGTCTGTAGGAGAAGAGGATGTCAATTCATTCATTGATACCGATGTTCCGTTTACAGACCCTCTTAGAGACAAGGCAAACTGATCTTTTTTAAAATCTACATTGGCCGAGAATAATAGATTTTTATAGGTATTAAGATTCATGTATTTGTAGGTGGAAGGCTGTTTTACCACTACCATTTCAATCCTGTCGCGCACATCCAGATATAATGCATCTACGCCGTAAGCGATTTTCCAGCCATTATCTACTGAAAAGTTCTGATTCCAGAAAAGTCCCGCAGAGAATCCTTTTTCAGGATTTAAATCCGGATTTCCCTGTACATCATGGTTAAGATTTACAAAATAGGTGTACAGCTCGTCATATTTAGGGAAACGGTTTGCAGATCCTACAATCGCTCTCAGGTTTGAATTCTCAGAAGTTTTATATCTTGCTGATAAAGAGTAGTTGTATTGATTATTAAAGTTCTCACTAAGGGAAAGTCTTACTCCCGGTCTTAAGGAGAATTTGTCGGAAACATTCCATTCTGCAGAAAGGAAATTGGAATAGGTAAATATTTTTCTTTTGACGGCTTCTCCAAAGAAATCTCCGGCAATAAGTGCAGCATATCCATTTGTATAGTCTAATTCATATCCTAACTGGAAATCAAAGACTTTACTATCCAGGAAATTACTGAACATCCCTCTTGAGTAGATGACATCAGTCTTATAGTAAGATTTTTGATCCTGGCGGCTCTTTATTGTTCTGTTTGGAATGTCGTAATTGTAGTCGTAATATTTTCTGTCCTGATTCTGATAGGAGAAATCTCCCATGTATCGGATATGTCCCAGATTGGCTTGAATATTAAACTGATGCAGCCAGCGGTCTGTGTTATACTTTCTGTCTCTACTCTCATAAGATACCCCACCTACTCCGTCATTCAGCGGATTTCGGTTTACCTCCGGGTTATAGAAGTTAAAATTTTCATTAAGGTAGGACAGTTTGTAGAAGAATGTTGTTTTGTTTTTCGTATATCTCAGCAATGCAGAAGCATCATACTGGTCTTTAGGATTCCATTCATATCCTCTTTGGTTGTCCTGTCCGAAATATTTGTAACCTTTGCTTTCTCCTTCATATCCCATAAACTGATTATGGTTGAAATTGATACTGGCAAACCATTCATTGCTGATATTATAATCGATATTCAGATTCTGGATATGTCTTCCGTTCCCTCTTTTCTTAAGATCGTAATTATCTCTTACCGTTTCTTCCTGTACTGAACCTCTTACACTTACTTTTTTTGTACTGGTTTTCTTTGTAATAATATTGATAACCCCGGCAACAGCACCATTTCCATATTCAACGCCCATACTTCCTTTTACAATTTCAATTCTTTCGATATTGCTTAAAGTAATTTTGGTAAGGTCAATATTGCTTCCCAATCCTGTATCTCCTACTACCGGAATATTGTCTATAAGGATTTTTACATAATCTCCATTAAGCCCCATAATATTGGCGGTGGAATTTCCTGAACGGGTATCCGGAGTGATCTGTATGTTAAGACTTTGATTTAAAACCTCGGCAACATTTGTTGCTGCCATATTTTTAATCTGTTCTGCATCAATTACATCAACCTTATATATCGATTTGTTAATGGACTGCTGCATGTACTGTCCTGTAATAACAACTTCTTCAATTTTCTTTTGATTAAGAGAATCCTTTTCTTGTGCATTCACCCATAAGGCCACGGATAATGATAGAACGGAAAGCACTTTCTTCTTCATAAGGGTACAAATTTTCGACAAATATAAAACTTTATTTAGACTCATTAAAAATAAATATATATTTTTGTGGAATAATTCTAAATAAAAATAATCTCATGAAATTAAAATTACTTTTAGGAACTCTGATGTTTACAGCCTTAACAGCAAATGCTCAGGTATCTAACATCAATGAAAATTTCAATAATTTCACTGCCGGGAATACAACCTTCCCTCAGTTTGGATGGTCTGCTATTGTTGCGCCAATAACGGGAGAATTTCCTCCTGTACCTCCGAGAATGATTGTAGCAGGTGATTCTAACAGGTTCGTTCAGTCATATGCAGGAAATAATGCGACAGGATCTTCATATCTGATTACGCCACAAGTTGAAACTCCAACCGGAAATAAGACATTAACGTTTGACACCACATTAGTATCCCCCTCTCCCGGTCCGGGAAGTATTCAGGTAGGAGTAGCATCCAACCCTGCGGATATGTCAACATTTGTTCCTGTCGGAAGCCCTGTCAATGTATCAGTTATTGGTACAGTTCAGAATATCAGTGTAAACATTCCGGCATCTGCAGGATCATATATTGTGTTCAAATTCACTCCTACAGCCACACACGTTGCGATTCAGGTTGATAATGTAGTTTATAATACGACCGCTTCTTTGGGAGTAAATGACAACAGTAAGGTAACAGAAAATTTAAGATTTGCATTAAACTCCAATCAGACGGCATTGGAATTCGTATCCAAGAAAGATCTGAAAAATATCCGTATCTATTCTGCTGCAGGCCAGAAGGTAACAGAAGGAAAACCGGACGGACAAAGATTTGATATCAGCACTCTACAGACTGGTGTTTATTATATGAACATTGAAACCGGAGAAGGAAAATTGATCCAGTCAAAGTTTATTAAAAAATAAGGTTTATTAGACTATTATTTGCCTTTTAAAGCCGGCAGGAATGTTCCTGCCGGCTTTTTTCCGCTTTTATTTTCCGTTGTTAAAAGTAGGGTTAAAATAAAAACACGATAAAAATCATGTTTTTATTTAGAATGATTAAAAATAATTATATACTTTTGTGGAATCATTCTAAATAAGGATTTAAAAAATAAGTTATGAAAATAAAACTATTATTGGCTTCAGTATTGGCAATGTCTGTTCAGCAGACTGTTTTGGCACAAACTGATGCACTGGGATACTCACAGGTAAATATGACAATGGGGAGCGGATATCAAAACAGAGTTTTTGTAAGCCTTGCAGATGGTAACATGGTTTCTCAACCTGCCAATACCTGGGATGTTGCCTTTTATAGAAATTCAAACTATGCATTTGGGTCAAGAATAAATGATGCAAAAGATATTGAAGTATTCACTGCTTCAACCAATTTAGCAGACTGGGATAACATCAGCATCAGCAATGAAGCTTCATGGGGAGCCCCTCTTTATAACCCGGATCAGACAACCGACTGGAGCCAGGGCGCTTTTGAACAGGGGCCTGTAACATCACCGAACCCTAATATCCCTTCAACAGGATGGGGAGTTTACAACCCACTCAACCACCATATCCAGGGGAAAGCTATTTTTGTGTTAAAATATGCTTCAGGAACTTATATTAAGTTTGCTATTGAAGACGCTTTTGCAGGGTATACCTTCCGTTATTCAAAATGGAACGGTACTTCATGGGGTGCTACCGAAACAAGAACAATCGCCAACGGAACAGATGATTCTTATTTTAACTATTTTTCATTTGATACCGGAGCAAAAGTTCCTGGTCTGGAGCCGTCAAGAACAGCATGGGATTTCATATTTACGAAATATTATACCTTCTATATGGGGGTACAGATGTATCCGCTTTCCGGAGCGATCCAGAGCCCAAACATCAAAGTGGCAATGGTACAGCCGGAAACTCAGGCAACAACAGCATATACAATCCCTGCCAATGCGAGTTTCTCGTCAGCTATTACCACTGTAGGACACTCATGGAAGGGTATCGGAACGGTAAAAAATGATGTGGTGTACTACGTTAAAAAAGGAGATGATTACTACAGAATGTATTTCACTTCAAATGGTGGGGCAAGTACAGGAAATATGTATTTCAAATACAAGAAGATTACTGAAACATTAGGAATTACTGAAGTTGGGAAAAAGGCCTCTTTTGGTATCTATCCAAACCCGGCAACGGCTGATAAAAAAGTGACGGTTCTTTTTGATGTTAAAGAAAAAGCAAGCAACAAAGGAAATGTAGAAGTTTATGATCTTACCGGTAAAAAAGTATATTCTGCTGAACTTACGAATCAGGCAGGATTCTACAAGCAGGATCTGAACCTTTCTACCCTTACATCCGGGAACTACCTTGTAAAAATTACTTATGGAGGTTATTCGGAAACGAAAAAGCTCATCGTAAAATAAACTTTTTATTTTAATACTTTCTATTTTTTCTAATAAAAAGGCGGTTTCAAACAATTGAGACCGCCTTTTATTTTTTAAGGAAATTGAAGAAACCTTTAAAATTCTGAGATCTTCAATATTAATATATCTTAAATCCTTTATAAACTTCTGCTGTGCTTTCCATAATTTTGGAAGCATCTTTCCGAAAATCCAAAAGGTGGTCCTGACCGTTATGTCTGTTGTGGTGTTCTACACTTTCCCAAAGCTCAATCAGGAAGAAAGTTCCTTTATTATCTTTATCCTCAATAAGGTCATACTGCAGGCAGCCTTCTTCTTTTCTTGTTTCTTTCACAAGGTTCTGAAACAGCTCTACGGCATCCATCAGGTAATTTTCATTAAACTTAAAAAGTGCAATGATATGTAAATTCATGTTCTAATATTTAGTGATGTAAAAGTAAAATATTTTCAAAACCGAATATCTTTTTAAACCCTTTATTTTTCAACAACGGGTATATTTTTTAATTAAAAACTGATTTATAAATAGTTACAGAACTCATCACAATCACCAATGTTCCGATAATGACAAACATTTTCTTTACAGGAAGCTTTGCCGTAAGCATAGCTGAAAAAGGTGCTGTAATGATTCCCCCAATTAAAAGGCCAAGAATGATATTCCAGTGCTGGATTCCCAGGGTAAAGAAAAAGGTAACGGCAGCCGTTATAGTAAGGATAAATTTGGCTACAGTAGAGCTTCCAACAGCAAATCTCGGGGTAAAAGCATTTTTTATCAGGGTTCCGGTGACCAGAGGTCCCCATCCTCCTCCGGCAAAAGAGTCTATAAAACCTCCTATTACTCCAAGTCTGGTAAGATTGGTTTTTCTTTTCAACGCTTTACTTTGTTTTTCTTTAAAAGCATTCGACAGAATCTGAATCCCGAGATATAAAGTATAAAAAGCAATCAACGTCTTGGTAATCTTCGCATAATATTCTCCAAGATAAGTAAGACTTACCGCTCCAATAATGGCCCCGATAACTGCCGGTACTGCCAGCTTTTTTACCAGGTTCTTACTTACATTTTTCAATCTGATGTGGCTGAGACTTCCTGCAGCTGTGGTAAAGCTTTCTGCTGAATGAATACTTGCACTTACAATATGCGGCGGAATATTCAGAAGCATAAGTGTGGTGGTACAGATCACGCCATATCCCATTCCCATGGAACCTGCAACGATTTCTGCAAAAACACCTACCAGAAGCATCCAGTAAAAAATATAATTATCTTTTGCCAGAATGGTCTGCAGCTCTTCAAGATATCCGAGTTCATACATCGAAAAAACAGCAACAGATATAATGACAGCCGTCACAAAAAGGACATTAAGCCTTACCTGAATTTTTCTTGAAATCACCATTTTACAGCCGTTTTAGTCCATACTCCTTCATCATCAGTATCATTGACAATTGAGACATTTAAAGTTGGAATGTTCTCTGTAGTTCTGTGTGAGGAAATCTTTCCGGATATAATACATGCAGCCACGGAATGCACTGCGGTAATAGAGGGCGTATATTTTTGTAATTGGTTTACCTCTTCTTTTGAAATCATAGTTTATTCATTTGAAGTAGTGCAAATATCTGATAAAATATTTATCCTACAAAACAAGTAGACTATTAATTCAAAAAAAAGGATCAGGTTAATCAACCAGATCCATTAAAGTTTTACTTTCCAGAATATTCAGTGAAGCATCCCGCACCTCTATCAGTACATCATGAAGACCACAGTGATCTTCATTGCAGTCATCACATTTTTCGTAGAAATTCAGACTTACACAAGGAAGCATGGCAATAGGACCGTTGACAAGACGAATAATCTTGGCCAGTTTCACATTTTCAGGCTTTTCCTTCAAAAAATATCCTCCTCCCTTTCCTTTTTTACTGTCAAGGATTTCCGCTTTTTTTAGTTCAAGCAGGATATTTTCCAAAAACTTTAAAGGAATCTTTTTGTGTTCCGCGATTTCAGAAATAAGAATCGGGCCTTCATTTCTTTTTTCTACAAGATATGAAAGCGCCTTAAACGCATATTGAGATTTTTTTGAAAGCATTACAGCAAAAATAAGAAAATTGTTTAACATTTGAAAAAGTGCCGATAAGGTGGATGATCAATTGATAGATCTGAGGTCTGTCTTTACATATTTTTGCTTATCCGGTTTCTCCGTAATTTTACGGTTTCAGTACCATATTTTTGCCTTTCTCCTATTAAATCATTATGTTTGCCATATGTTCAGTAAACAAGAAGCACAGCAGTTAAAAAAGGAATTTTGGACAGCTTTTGGAAGATCATTTCCCAGAAAATGGATTCTTTATGATACCAAAATCAAGGATATGGCATTTAAATTTTCTGCCGACAATAAAAAAGCAGAAGTTTCTCTGGATATCGAAATGAAAGACGAAATCTTCCGAAACGCCTATTATGAAAAGATATGGTCACTGGAAGATATTTTAAAAGATTTCACCGGAGATTTTCACAAAGAAGAATATTTTACGCTTGAGAACGGAAAGATTATCAGCAGAATATGGATAGAAAAACAGGGTGTTTCTATTTTCAATAAAAATACATGGCAAGAAATTTTTGAATTTTTTGTGGACAAAATGGACGGTTTCGAAAGGTTTTACTATGAATATGAGGATTTTATAAAGGATATATAAAATACTTACGAAATAAATACTGTTTTACACTTCAGGCTTAGATAAAAAAGAAAACTTATCTTTGCTATACCACTTAAACTAATAGATGAAACTAAATAACATGATTAAAAATGAGAAAAGTGTACAAAAACA
>JASLCD010000354.1 GCA_030146295.1 Chryseobacterium sp. | reverse complement strand
TACCTTTCCAGGGTAGCTCCTTCAACCACTCGGACACCTCTCTTTTTGAGATTGCAAAAATAGTGTAATTTCTTTAATATCCAAATTATTCTTGCAATTTAATCTGTAATTTCTCCACAAAGGCTTCTGGTGAAATTATCGGCGAAGCTTCCCGGGTAGCTTGGGTTGTCAATAAGGTGCATTGCTTTGGTAATTGCTGTTTCCGCAGTCATATCTCTTCCGCTGATGGCTCCGATTCTGGAGAAGATATTGCTGTTTTCATACTTTCCGAATGAGATACCTCCTGAAATACACTGGCTTACCACTACGATTTCTGTTCCGTTATTTCTGATTTCCTGAAGCGTTTCCTGAGTTTTTGCACTGCTGAAAATAGTCCCGGAACCGAAAACCTGAAGGATCAGAACCTTCATTTTTGGGATTTCTCTGAAATGGCTTAGGTGCATTCCAGGGAAAATTCTCCAGAATAAAATATCTTCAGAAATATGTTCATCCACATGGAATTCAACCGCTGGGTCACAACGGAAAAGGTTATCTTTAAGAATATTCAGATGAACTCCGGACTGCCCCAGAATTGGGTAATTCGGACTTGCATAAGCATCAAAGTACTCTGCAGAATATTTTAAGGTTCTGTTTCCTCTTAATAATTTATATTCAAAATATATGGCAACCTCCTGAATAACTGCTTCATCATTCTCATACAGGCTGGCATAATAAAGACTGGTTAAAAGATTTTCCTTGGCATCAGTCCTCAGATCACCAATCGGAAGCTGCGAGCCGGTCATGATAACGGGCTTTCTCAATCCTTTTAGCATGAAACTTAGTGCGGATGCTGTATAAGACATGGTATCTGTTCCGTGAAGAATCAGGAACCCGTCATAGTCATTATAGTTTTTAAGAATATAGTTGGCGATGATTCTCCATTCCTCAGGTCCCATATCCGATGAGTCCAGTGGTTTGGCAAAAGGATGAACAAAGACTTCACATTCCATGAGCTTCATTTCAGGCATCTTTTCAAATATATTACCAAAATCAAACGCACGGAGACTTCCGGTTTCATAATCTTTTTCCATCCCGATGGTTCCACCGGTATAGATGAGCAGGACTTTTCGCTTCATGTACTATTTTTAATTAAGAATTGGAGCCCGATTAGGGTTCATAGGTCAAAATTACGTTAATTTGCAAAGATTTGAAAATGAATGAAACGCTTAGATCAAAATTTTATAATAATAAGAGGCTAATTGTAAGCGTTACATCAGGCTATTGGAAAAAATAACTAAATGCAGATGAGTGATTTAGCACAGACTTATGAATATTTAAAACAGTTTTTAACCGAAGAAAGACTGGCAAAGATTGAACATTTTTCGCAGGAAAGTTCAGATTTTGTGCTTCCGGTTGTGGAAGATGTCTACCAATTCCGAAATGCAGCAGCGATTGTACGTTCTGTGGAGGCTTGCGGCTTTCACAAAGTAGTCGCTTTGCAGGAAGAATATAGCTTTGAACCCAATCTTCGGGTAACAAAAGGAGCAGATACATGGGTTGAAGTGGAAAAGCTTCCCCGAAATATGGAAGCCTTTCAGAGTATTAAAGACAGAGGATACAAAATTGTAGTGGTTTCGCTGGAAAATAATGCTAAAATGCTGCCTGAATATGAAATTACAGAACCCATTGCTTTAGTTTTTGGAACAGAGATGGAAGGCGTTTCTCAGGAAATTTTAGACTTTGCAGATGAGACACTGGCAATTCCGATGTATGGTTTTACAAGGAGCTTTAATGTTTCCGTAGCAGCATCAATCTGTATGTATGAATTGAAACAAAAACTGATAAAATCTGATATTGATTATAAATTGGATGAAGAAAAACTTTTAAGGATGAAAATCCTTTGGACGGTGAATTCAATCAGAAGCGGACAGCAGATCTTTGATAAATATCTGAGAGAAAATAATATTGACTGGAAATAAGATTCAGAAATAAAAAAGAGAGGGCACTCAGCCTTCTCTTTTTTGTTATCTATATCATGTTATAATAATTCCATGCTGCTACAAAAACTCCTGCAGTTTCCGTCCTCAGCCTTTGATTTCCGAGAGAAACGGCTTTTACTTTATTTTCTGCCAGAAATGCAATTTCCTTTTCAGAAAAATCACCTTCAGGGCCTATTAAAAAGGTAAGCTGTTCCAGATGAGGAATATTTTTAAGATCAATTCTTTCTAAATTCTCATGACAGTGTGCTACAAAAGTATGTTCCGGATCAGTGTTTTTAAGAAAATCCGTTAGTTTTACAGCATCATTGATGACCGGAAAATGAAATCTCAGACTTTGCTTCGATGCAGCCACAGCCTGCTTCCTGATTTTGTCAATATTAATGTTTTTACGCTCCGTTTTCTCAGTTACGATAATACTGATTTCCGATATGCCCATTTCCACAGCTTTCTCCACAAAGAACTCAATTCTGTCAATATTCTTAGTGGGAGCAATGGCAATATGAAGTTTAGGTGTGAATTCCGGCAGGGCTTCTTTGATTTCAGAAACTTCAATACCTGCTTTTTTACCTTCTATAAACAGTTTTCCGGAAGCAAGTTTCCCTTTTCCATCGGTTACATGAATTTCCTCACCATCTCTCATACGAAGTACTTTCACAATATGCTGCTGCTCTTCGTCATTGATGATGACCTGATGATCTGTTATTTCCCCGTAAAATAGTTTCATATATCCTGAGTTAAGAATGCCACTCCTGTTTTTATAGTGGTGTAGATGTCTGTATCACATTCACGGTAAGAACACATGAATATTTCTTCAATCCAGATGTTGTTAATGAAAATCAGATTTAAGTATTCCTGTTTTCTCAAATTATTTTTGATCGATAAATAATCTCCTTCTTTGGGAGTATAAGGAAAACTGAAAAGATGTTCAGAATTTATTTTTTTTATAATTTCCTCTTTTACATCCTGAATATATCCTGTCTCAGAACTTGAAGGGGAGTAATCTAAGGTGTTTTCTACATCTTCATTTTTTCCTGTAACCGTTTCTAATACCCAATAATACTTTGAGTTCTTTTTAGAATGCGTGCTCAGTACTTTTTCTTCTAAGAGTATTTTCATAAATCATATTTTGCCGTTGCCGAAGTTCTCAGATCTGTAAATTCACCTCTTTCAAACTTCAGTTTTGCTACCATGGCGATCATTGCAGCATTGTCTGTTGTATATTCAAACTTAGGAATAAAGATACTCCAGCCCAGTTTCTCTTTGTTGTCTTCCATTGCTTTTCTCAGCGCAGAATTGGCAGATACACCACCTGCAATAGCAACTTTATTCACATTGAGATCTTTGGCCGCTTTTTCAAGTTTATTCATCAGGATTTCAATGATCGACTTCTGTACAGATGCACATAGATCATTTAGATTTTCCTTGATAAAATCCGGGTTCTTTCTGATTTCTTTCTGAATAAAATACAATACCGAAGTTTTAATACCACTGAAAGAATAATCATAATTCTCCAGCTTTGGCTTGTTGAACTTAAAAGCATCAGGATTTCCTTCCTTGGCAAGTCTGTCGATGATAGGTCCGGCAGGGTAGTCAAGGTCAAAGATCTTTCCGATTTTATCAAAAGCTTCTCCCGCAGCATCGTCGATGGTTTTTCCGATAATTTCCATATCGAAATAGTCTTTTACCAATACAATCATTGTATGTCCGCCACTTACCGTAAGACATAGGAACGGAAAGGTAGGCGGCACAGGATTTGCATCTTCGATGAAATGGGCCAAAATGTGGGCTTGAAGGTGATTTACTTCAATTAAGGGAACATTGAGACTCATAGCCAGAGACTTGGCAAATGAAGTTCCTACGAGAAGAGATCCTAAAAGTCCGGGTCCTCGTGTAAATCCTATAGCTGAGATTGCATTTTGTTGTATATTTGCTTTGGAAAAAGATTTTTCAACAACGGGAATAATATTTTGCTGATGAGCCCGTGAAGCCAATTCAGGGACAACACCACCATATTCTTGGTGGATGGCCTGGTTCGCGGCAATGTTTGAAAGAATAGAATTTCCCTTGATGATAGCTGCTGAGGTGTCGTCGCAGGACGATTCAATACCTAAAATTATAGAGTCGCTCATAATAATGGCAAAGTTAGAGAATAATAACGAAAATGAGAACAAAAAATCGGTAGCTGAAAATCTGGGAGATCAGGTGCAGAAGACCGTAGAAAATGTTCAGGAGACCGTAAAAGAAGCTTCTGAACTGGCTTCCGACGCTATAAATCATCCGATAGATACGGCGCAAGAGTTTGGTAAACAGGCTGCTAAAGATGTGGTAAGCTATTCTTGGTGGGCAAAATTGTTATTATTTCTTTTCTGGACCCTTTTCTCTATCATCGTTCTTGTTTTAATTGCTATTAATTTACCGGTTACCAAAAGATGGGCTGCAGATCAGGCTTTACAGATCGTAAACAGAGATTTTAAGGCGAAAATGTCTACAGAAAGTGTAGAGGTAGATTTTTTTGGAGATGTAACCATTAAAGGTTTAAAAATAAAGGATCACAAAAATTTAGACTTTATTAAGGTAAGAGAATTCAAAGCTAATTCTGACTGGTTTTCTTTGGCGACCAATATCGGAAAAAATAATTCTTTGAGTTTTAATGGGTTGAAACTTAATGATGCTGATATAAAGGTGATCACTTATAAAGTTGATAGTATTTCAAATTTTATTCGTTTTACACAACTTTTCGACAGCGGAAAAAAAAGAGACCCGAAAAAACCACCGTTTCAACTGAATGCACGTTTAGAGATTTT
>JASLCD010000353.1 GCA_030146295.1 Chryseobacterium sp. | reverse complement strand
CAAGAGTTGGTTGTTCCTAAGTCAATTCCAATTATTTTACTCATAATATTTTATATTTTTTCTATTTTTAATTTAATTTACACTCTCAATTTCTCAATATCTGTACCATTCAAAGAATTATGACAAAATGACACAATAAAAATAAAAACCCCGATAAAATCGAGGCTTTATATGATTTAATATGGAAATATTTTCATTATTTTTTGATAAACTTCATAGATTTTACGAAGTCTTTGCCATTGTAAGTTCTCACATAATAAACGCCACTGACAAAATCTTTCACATCAATTTTATCTGTTTCATTTTTAATAAATGCTTTTTTCACAAGCCTTCCTTCAGCATTGAAAATTTCTACTTCATTGATTGGGGCTAAAGGAGATGCAATGGAAATATACTGTGTGGTAGGATTAGGGAAAAGATTGATAGAGTTTACTTTTTCCACATCATTCACAGATAAGAATGCACATGCATTGGAATTCAGAAGACTTGCTCTCGGACCAGCCATAGTATTGGTCTTGATGGTTTTCTGATCATTCGTAAAGAATGCCATTTCTGTATCTGTCACATAATCCATAAAATTCATAAACATGGCACCGTTTGCAGTAGGAGTACACATAAAAGAATTATCAGGAAATACATTTCCGCCATAATGAGCGTCATTAATAGCTGGAGTATCTGCACAGCCATCATCATTATCCGGTGTATTACAAAGACTGCCATCTTCTCCCCATGGGTGAAGCAATCCGAAATAATGTCCTATTTCATGCGTCGCAGTACGTCCGCCATTGTAAGGGGCAACAGCTGCACCAGTAGTACCGAAATATTTATACCCAATAGCAAGTCCATCTTCAGGATATCCTGCAGCATCCGGCAGATAAGCCCATCCAAGATAAGGATTAGGCATATTTCCTACCCAAATATTCAAATATTTAGTAGGATCCCAGGCTGTAAGTCCGCTCGCTAAGTAATATTGGTTTGCAAAATCGAAGCCTGCTGTTACAGATTTTCTTTCTATCCCTGTGGTAGCAGCTCCTGTAGGTGTTTTCGTTGCCATACAGAATGACAGTTCCATATCTGCAGCATAAGGTTTGAAAGCATCTGGAACAACAGCATTAAAATTAGAATTCAATTTTCTGAAGTCATTATTCAAAACAGCAATCTGTGATGCAATCTGAGCATCAGAAATATTCTGAGCAGAACTTCCATAAAGAACATGAACTACAACCGGAATAGTAACAACAGTCTGACCGTTTTTGGCCGCTGTATGAGCTGCAGCACTCTTGCTGGTTAAATAGTTTCTTAAATCTTCTTTCTTCTCCAGAGCTTTAGGATTCCTCGCATAAAACTCCTTCATTTTCAGATCAGTGGCACATTCTCTCTGACCATATACATTAGCCATCAGAAAACCTGCTGTCAATAGTAAAATTTTTTTCATGGAAATATTATAAATAGTCGGCAAATATAGCCATTCTTACAAAAAGATGACAGAATAAATGAATAATTTATATCAAAATGAACATAACGATAAATCCAGAAAACAAACTGATTGCCAACTTACTTGTCATCAACTATTCTTTTCTATCCATTACTGTCAAAATTGAAGTATTTTCTCATAAAAGGAAGATTTCACCCCTATTAAAATCACAAAAACAAACTGATTATCAGCAGGCTTATTATTAACAATCCAAATTAATTCACCAATCTTTAAAAATTAATCAAAGTTTAACCTAAGAAATAGAGACAGAATCTCTACTAATGATTATTTTTGATAAAATATACACATTTAGAATGTCAATACACTTTAATCCACGAGATATTACATGGCTTGCCTTTAATGAAAGAGTTTTACAGGAAGCCATGGATGAAAAAGTTCCGTTACATTTAAGAATACGTTTCCTCGGAATTTTCTCCAACAATTTAGATGAATTTTTCAGAGTACGTGTTGCCGGATTAAAGCGTGCCATGGATTTTAAGGAAAAAGTGATTGCTGAATCATTCTACCAGCCACCTTCCAAAATCCTTCAGCGAATCAATGAAATTGTGATGAGACAACAGCTGAATTTCGATAAAACCTGGAAAAAAATCCAGACCGAAATGGCTGATCACAAAGTTTCTATTAAAAACTCCAAGAATCTGACCGCAAAACAAAAGGAATTTGTCAGACAATATTTTGATGAAGTGGTAGAATCCAACGTGATTCCGATTCTTCTGCATGAAAACACTCCTATGCCTTACCTGAGAGATAAAAGTCTTTATTTGGGGGTCGCCATGAGAAAAAAAGACTGGCAGTATTCCAGCAACTACGCTATTATTGAGATTCCGTCACGTTTTGTAGGAAGATTTGTATTGTTGCCAACGGAAGATCCGGAAGAAAAAAATGTAATGTTACTAGAGGATGTCATCACGTTCAATCTTCCGCATATATTTTCTTATTTCGGATATGATGAATTTTCTGCCAATGCCTTTAAGGTGACCAAAGATGCCGAACTGGATCTAGACAATGACATCAGAACCAACTTCGCAGAAAAGATAGAAAAAGGACTCAAAAACCGAAGAAAGGGAAAGCCTACCCGCTTCGTTTTTGATAAAGATATGGATAAAGCGCTGCTGGAACTCCTTATCAGAAAACTGAATTTAACGAAAAAAGACAGTATTATTCCTGGAGGAAAAATTCATAACTTCAAACATTTCATGGACTTTCCTGATGTTTTTGAAAAGTATGAAAGACCTGTTGAAAGAACTTCTTTTACCCATCAGGCATTTGAACATGGAGAAAGAGTGACAGATGTTATTTTAAAAGAAGACATTCTCCTTACGTTCCCATACCACAAATACAATCCGGTAATCGACCTTCTTCGTGAAGCGGCTATGGATCCTGATGTAAAATCTATACAGATCACCGCTTATCGTCTGGCAAGCAGTTCAAAAATTATCAATGCTCTGATCTATGCTGCCAGAAACGGAAAAGAAGTCACCGTCATGCTGGAACTTCAGGCAAGATTTGATGAAGAATCTAATCTGGAATGGAAAGATATGCTGGAACCGGAAGGTATTACCGTTCTTGTCGGCATTCCCAACAAAAAAGTACATGCCAAGCTTTGTGTAATCAAAAAGAGAGCACACAATAAAACCATCCAGTATGGGTTTGTAAGTACCGGAAATTTCAACGAAAAAACAGCCAGAATATATGGCGATCACCTGCTGCTTACTTCCGACCGTGGTATCATGGCTGACATCAATAAAGTATTCAATGTTCTGAAAAAACCGAAAGATGATTTCATTACAATTTTGAAAACTTGTAAAAATTTATTAGTTTGCCCTCAGTTTATGCGTGAAAAGATCGTTCACCATATTGATAAAGAAATTGAAGAAGCTAAAGCAGGACGAAGAGCAGAGATCATTGTAAAAGCAAATTCTCTAAGCGACAGACTGTTGATAGAAAAATTATATGACGCAGCCAAAGCTGGTGTGGTCACCAGACTGATTGTAAGAGGAATCTATTGTGCCGTAAACCAAAAGGAGTTTAAAGAAAAAATAAAAGCCATAAGTATTGTAGATGAATACCTGGAACATGCCAGAGTAATGTATTTTTACAGTAAAGGATCTGAAGACATGTACATTTCTTCCGCCGACTGGATGACCAGAAACCTGGATTACAGGATCGAAGCAGCCGCTAAAATCACTGATAAGAACCTTAAGAAAGAATTAAAAGATATTCTCGACATTCAGCTTAGGGATAATGTAAAAGCCAGAATTCTGGATAAACGACTTAGCAATGAATATGTAAGAAATGATAAAAAAGAATGCCGTTCACAAATAGAAACCTATAAATATTTAAAAGCTAAAACAAGCAAAAAATGAAGATAGCAGCGATAGACATAGGGAGTAATGCAGCCCGCCTTCTTATCAATGAAGTTAAGATAAATAACAGAAAACCTGAATTCATCAAACTCAACCTTCTCAGAATTCCTCTGAGGTTGGGAATGGATGTTTTCACCATCGGAAAAATAGGTCCGGAGAGAGAAAAAATGGTGATTGATTCCATGAAAATCTTCAGTGACCTGATGAAAATATATAAAGTAGATCATTATAGAGCCTGTGCTACGAGTGCCATGCGTGATGCCGCCAATGGGAATGAAATTATCAACCTCGTAAAGGAAACATCAGGAATCAATATCGAAATTATTTCCGGTGATGAAGAAGCTACACTGGTGTATGAAAACCATGTTGCAGAAGGTCTTGACAAAGAATTTGCTTACTTATATATTGACGTTGGCGGTGGGTCTACAGAACTTACCTTCTATGAAAACGGTAAAATGGTCTACGAAAAATCGTTCAATATCGGAACCATCCGCCTTCTTAACAATCTGGTTACGATGGATAACTGGAAAGAGATGAAGGAAGAAATCAAGAAAAATATCGTCAGCAAAAAACCAATTGTAGCCATCGGGTCAGGAGGAAACATCAACAAGGTGTTCTCCATGAGCAAAACCAAAGACGGGAAGCCGATGTCTTTATCTCATCTGAAAAAGGTGTATAAAGAGTTCAATGAGCTTTCTGTAGAAGAGAGAATGACCAATTACAATCTTAGAGAAGACCGTGCCGACGTATTGGTACATGCTCTGAGCATCTTCAACAATGTAATGTCCTGGGCTGATATCAACAGGATATTTGTCCCTAAAATATCCGTAGCGGACGGATTGATCCATAATATTTACAGTCAGCTGCAACATAAAAAATAACAGCATAAACAATATTGAAAGCCAGCCATTTTTGAGCTGGCATTTTATTTTGTCATTGCAAGGGGGCAACGCGACGAAGCAATCTTTATGCTTATAACCTTTTTTGTATGAAAATATGATTGGCAGTTTAAGTTTTGGCTAAAGCCGATAGAAGGTGGCTCATTTTTTAAGGCGGGCTAAAGCCCACCCCTATTGAATTTTATCAACAACATCTTTTATCTTTTATCTTTTATCTTT
>JASLCD010000350.1 GCA_030146295.1 Chryseobacterium sp. | reverse complement strand
GATAATAATTGTTGGTATCTGTCACTTCAAGAGCTCCTTTGCTGTTTTTTGCAAAACTTATCCTGGTTGAACTACGTTCGCAGCCTTCGTCAAAGCTACTCTTTAACTTGTCTGTCAAGATGATCTCTGTACTGGTAAATATAGAAGTTTCTCTAGAAAAATAGAACAAAAAACCACTGCAAAAGCAGTGGTTTTTTGTTCTATTTTTGAAGATCAGTGAAGGATGAGAAATTCTTACTCATTTTTACAATTTTCATTTGTTGCTTTATAGACTTTACCATCTTTATCTGTCCATATTTTTATTTCAAAATCTTGTTTTCCTATAACATGATATGAAATTTTATAGGGACTACTTTTCATTAATTCTAATTTACTTAATTTTTTATCACCATTAAATATAACATATGATTGAGGTAAATCTTCTAATGAAATTTCTGTGGGGCTTGATTGCTTTTCATTCCATTTTAGTTCAATTGGTGGCTCAATTGCATATCCTTTTTCATCGGTAGAATCATTAGTAATAGTTACTTGTTTTAATCCATAATTACTGCATTCTATTAATTTCTGTTTGGAAATATCAAAATAGATTTGTGGTTTTTTACAGGATGTTAAAATAAGTAATATAATCAACCACCATTTATTATTTATAATTATTTTTTCCATAAATATTATTTATATATGCTTTAAACCAAATTTGAATTACATGTGATTTTTCACTTTCTGTACTTACTTTATTTTTAAATAGTGATTCTAATTTATTTTGACCTATTTGACTATTCACAAAATTATTATAATCTTTAAAATTATCATAGCCTTTTTCCGCAGCCATTTCAAGAGGTGCTTTATCATGGTAATCTTCATAGCTAATACTTCTATTTTTAATAGCTGATTTAATATAACCTAACCCGCTTCTTGATAGATGGTTTAAATTGCCTCCAGCATCATCCAACTGAGGTAAATGTCCAACTTCATGAGACATTAATCCTAAAAAAGAAGTAATATTATTGTAATCAACATCAAAGTTTGTAATCGTTCCCGAAATAGAATTTTTCCCAGTAGTTAATGCACCCATACCAGAGCCTTTAAATGTTATTGCAGTAGCAATAATATTATCATAATTAACACCAGATAAAAGACTAAGAAGATATGCCACTGAAGGTTTAAAACCATATTCTAGCGGAACCAATTTGCCTTCGACTAATTTTGTTTTTGTGACATTCAATAATAAGTGTCCATATCCAGGGCCCGAACCACAACCTATACCATTAGGCCCAAGTCCTACATTTTGGAAGAGCATTGCTGTATAGTTTATTCCCCAATTAATTGTATTACCATCATTATCTATAGAACCACCCCGATCATTACTAAAACCATTTCCGGTATTATACCATGTACTTCCTGAAGGGGCTTTCAATAATCCATCAATAAATGATTCTGTAATTCTCCCATCCGGATCGATAAACCTTATCGGGTTATTGTTTCCATAATGGTAAGGTGTAAATCTTCTAGATGCTTCTGCTAGTGGGTCTATCGCGCTCCATCTTCCCAGATCAGGCATATACATTCTTGCTCCATAGTCAAACATTCCTGTTTCATGAAGCTCTTTGCCGTTATATTTATAGAAATAATAATCTCCAAAACCAGAGATTCTTAACACTCCTGCAATATAGTTGAAACCAAACGGATAATGATTGTTGGTGTCTGTAAGTTCAAGAGCTATTTCGTAGTTTTTTACAAAACTGATTCTGACATTTATCAGATGACTTTTGTACTTGTAAATACATTGGCTCTTTAAAAAAGAGAGTAAAAACCACTGCTTTTGCAGTGGTTTTTTTGTTTTATTCATGGACACAAGCGAGTCGCTTCGCAACAACGGGACTGTTTTAGACGGCTTATAAACAATATTTAATTCATTTCTCCCTCAGATACGCTTAGTATAGTCCACCATTCTTTATACTTAGGAAGTCGTTTAAAAGTAAATATAATGTACTTCTTTTTAGTTGAATTTACGAAAGAAATAACTGCTAAGTCTTCATTAACAATATAATCTCCCAAAAGCAAGTAATTTTTATCTTTAGGTACAGTATTAATAATTTTCGTCGTTTGTTCTCCTGATTTTGATTGATATTTAAATTCTTTTTCAGTGGGGAATATTTTATTATTTTGATCTACAATTATTATTTTGCTACTATTTATAAAAGTGCTTAAAGGATGGAGTGTATTATCACTTTCAAAAAAAGAATTTAAACCTTTATATTGTGATTTTACTAAAGAAAATGGAGTTATACACAAAAGCACCATAAATATTAAAATGACTTTTTTCATAATTTATTTATTAAAAATGTTGTATAGAATTTTATAATTTTGATTTATATAGGCATTAAAAGCGTTTGATGGTTTACCTGGGTCCCCAATTTTTTGGTAACTATTTATAAGTTTTTTCTCGAAATAATCACCAGGGTCTCCTGCTAAATTACTTCTACGAAATGAAGAGTTAGTTCCTGCAGATACTCCCCAGTGATTAATTTCATGACTTATAAATCCTATCATCTGAACAATGTTAGTAATTCCCTCGCTAGTTGTAGTATCCCTGTTTGCTGTTTTAAACCACTCGAGTGTATTCATATCCATCCTTATCAAATTTATGGGGGCTTTTGGATTTGATCCATAAGGATAATCTGCAATTGAAAATGAAGTACCTTCTTTAAAACCCATTAGCGCAAAATCTGTATCACTTTTAAACATTTTATCTAATTCTTCAATAGAGAATCCAGATGTGTTACTCAAAATGTCCATAAATTTTGCGTTATTTGTTATTTTAGGTAAGATATTCATTACAAAATCATAAAATTCGGGATAATTTTCTTTGTAAAATTTCTCCGCAGCTTTATCAAACTGAAAAGTGGGGCTTCCTCCACCACCTTGTCCGTCATTTCCCACAGCTTCAGTTCTTATCATGGCTCCGCCTTCATCACGGTAGAATAACGGCATATTCTGTTCATTTCCTGCCAACCCAGTTCTTTGCAAAAAATCTGCTACTGCACTTCCTCTGGTATATCCCCCCTGTAAGTTATCTACAGTAAGCCTTCCATCCGGATCTATAAACCTTATCGGGTTATTGTTCCCATAATGGTAAGGGGTAAACCTTCTGGATGCTTCAGCCAATGGATCAATGACTCCCCATCGTCCCAGATCCGGCATATACATTCTTGCTCCGTAATCAAACATACCTGTTTCCTGAAGCTCTTTCCCATTATATTTATAAGAGTAATAACTTCCAAAATCAGAGGTGCTGAACATTCCTGAAATATGGTTGAGACCAAACGGATAATAATTGTTGGT
>JASLCD010000130.1 GCA_030146295.1 Chryseobacterium sp. | reverse complement strand
TAGTGTAACGGTAGCACTCCGGTTTTTGGTACCGTCAGTCGGGGTTCGAATCCCTGTGGGTCTACAAGCTACAATTTAACCACTTGATTTTCAAGTGGTTTTTTATTTTCTAGTCAATATACAGTCAATAAGTTTATTTTTCAAATATAATTTCAAGAATTTCTTCAATTGTTTTAATTTCTCTTTCTGCTTGATTTTCATTCTTTGGAATCTCTTTTCTAAATCTTAAATCTAATGCAACAGGAATAATATACTCTCCCTTGTCAATATATAACCTAACCTCTTCTTTATCTGAAATTTTGTAAATAAAGGCTTTATCACTTACTCTGTTAAATCCCTTATTAGCTATAAAATGTATGAAATCAAAATCTGTCTTTTCCATATTCTCGTTTTTCCAAATATAGTATTAAATAATTAACACCTATAAAATCTTTCAAATCAATAATGGATTATCCATTTGATATTTAACACAGTTATAGTATAATATCATTTTTGGAATCTTATATTAAAATAAAACCCCAAGAAATCTTGGGGAAATTAACTATTATAACCGTGTACTTTTATCTTAATTAGATGATTTTTAACTTAACTATTTTATCTGTTTCAAAAATATCATCAAGTATATCTTTGGACAAAAGTGTAAACTTAACAAAGTCATCCGAAGAATAAGATAAATCATTTTTAAAAATACTAACTGCATTTTTAAAACATGTTGCTTTATCTATAAAAACTTCAATCGGCTCTTTTTTCCTATATCCATTTCTACTCATTTCAATTGAAAAATATTTATATTTTTTATCATCTATACAATTTAGATCTCTTGCTCTTCTTACAATAGATGACATTGATGTCAACCAATAGCTTTTTAGCATTCCTAAATCACTTAACTTTAATCTTCTAAGTGAGTTCTTTATTACCTCTTTGGGCATAAGGAATTCCCCAGCAAATAAATTTGCTTCTTTTTCTTTATCCCTAAATGACGATATTGGAAAATAATTTTCATTATGCATTAAAAGATGCCCTAATTCATGGGCAATTGTAAAACGTTTCCTATCATTTGAAAAGTTTTTATTGATAATAATAATAGGATAACCTTTGTCAGTAATAAAAGAGACACCATCAAAACTTTCATCATCATTAATCTCATAAATAATAATTCCTGATCTTTCCAAAATCGAAATTATATTTTTAACAGGTTCGTCTTTTTCTAACTTTAGTAACTTTCTTGTATAGTTTGCAACATATTCTACGGAAAAATCATCTTCTACATTTAATGGTGATAAAGTAAATTCAGGCCACTCCAGTGATTCTGAAAATTCATCTATTAAATAACCAATGATCTTACATTTATTTTCAAACTTTTGAATTTTTGATTTGTTAACAGTAGCTTTTTTCCTGTAATTGGCATTTTCAATATTGCTATTAATTCTTTTATAAAAAAATTCCTCCGGAAAATCTAAAAATGATATAATCTTTTTTTGAATATCTTCTGACAAAACACCGAATCCCTTTTCAAATTTTGAAAGATTAGATTGAGAAAGTCCTTTAATTGAGTTAGCTAATTCAGTTTGTGAATATCCTCTATACTCGCGTGCGAATGTCAATTGTTTGTGATTCATAGCTATATAATAATTGCTTAAAAAGTTATCAAAGTGTTGCTTTATTATTAATTAGCCTTTCTAACGTTTTTGTCTCCTTTTAATTTAGGAGCAACCTCATTATCCTGACTCTCATTTTTACCAGTAGATATAGGAATTAGTACTTCCATATCTTTTTCAGTTATGGTAAAATTTATTTCACCGTTATCAATATAGACCAACTGTGGATTCACAAATTCACCAAATCTATTCTTCTGATACCCAAAATATAAGATTGGTTCATCTTCATAATCTGATTCCGCAAATAGATCTAAGACTTGACTTTGATTTAAAATTGATTGTACACTATCTGTTTGAATGTTCATGGGTAATCCCTTTCCATTTAATTTCTTAAATAGAATTAAATATCCCGTAGTTCTTAATATCAGTCTTTTATACTTTCCATAAAAAGCCTTATCTCCAAAGTTTCCAGATAAAGCTTCTGCAATACTACTTTGCATTATATTAGCTTCAAGAGTTCTGGATCTGTGAGAAGGGTCAAATGACATTAATACAGTATTTGCCTTATCTAAAGCATCATAGAAAGTATTAAATAATAGTTGTAGTTCCTTTTTTAACTCAACTTTACATGTCGATTCCACTGCAAGTTTTCTTTTTCCTTGCATTCTTCTTGACAAATTATTATCTTTGTCACCTAAATTTTCTAAATTTCTTTGCATAAATTAATTTATAATTGTTGCAACACTTTGATAAACTTAAAAATCTCTGCTCCAACAGAGATTTTTTATTTATACAAAGATACAAAAAAAAACAATACTATATAATTACATTAATTTATTGTATATAATTTTTTAAAAATATTGTAAGTCAATTGAAAGAACATAGTTATATTAAGAATTTTTCAACATCCTGAAAACCTATATCTTCTTTTGTTTTTATTTTTTTCATTATCTGAAGATATTTCTTAGTAGGTTTCCCATTATAAAACTTCTTAAAATGCTTTTTGTATAACTGCTCATACAATTTATCATCCATATAACTACCAAACACTTTTTCCCAATTCCTCCACTTTTTAGATTGTAACTGCTTTTCATAATACACATCATTAAAAGCTGTTCTGTGAAGAAAATAACCACGATTTAAATGCAGTTTTCTACATACCTTTAATGTACTAGGACATACAAAAAACCATAACAACCCATTTCCCAGGTTTGCAGGTATTGTAATCAGCTGCACAGTATAATTGATCTTTTGAGACTGATTATATGTATAGTCAAAGGTGATACTCCCTTTTGTTTCAGCAGTATCTATAATGACTGTAATTGAACTCGTTCTTTCTCCGTTCTTATCAGTCCAAAAAAGATTTCTATTCATAGAGATATTAGGCTTTAAATATCCCAGTTTCTTTAAATCTGCGATAGTAATGCATTTCAATCCCTCTACCTCATCAGGAAAATTACTCCAACGTCCCATAATTTCTATTTTTAATTGTTAGTATTCTGGATATACTTTGCTATTTATCCCAGCACTTGCTTTATCAAATTTTAATAAGCCACCTTAAAATTTCTAAGTCGTTTTGTTTAAATTAATAACCTAAATTATTAAGGAACTTTCCACGTATTTCAGAACGTTTTCATGCGAAACCCTTTATTCATAGCACTTACATTCGTTTAAAGATATGTCCAAAAATTACACTTGTTAAAAGCAACTTATATTCTTTGCAAATCTCCTTTACTCTTCGATAAATACATCAATGTCAGGTAACTCAAAATCTGTGTTTTCCACTAAATTTGGTATATCTATATCCATTTCTGGTATTTCTATATCTAATTTTGTCACAACAAGTTCAGGTACATCTATTTCAACATCTAATATTGAAAAATCAAAATCCGGTTCAAAGGTTTCATTTTCCAGTTCTTGTAAATTCTGTTTTATCTTTTTATCGCGTTCTTTATTTTCTATTATATTTTGCTGCATATTTTTTGACAAATCATAATTTTTCATATTGGCATTTTTGACATTTTTTTCTGCCGTAATTTTCTTTCTCATAACCTTAATATTTTAAGTACTGAATTTAGACTTTTTTACTCTATATCTGAATGGTAAAAAAGTCCAAACATTTGTTTTTCAGCTTAATTAAAATTGCTGATAAAAAGTCTAAACTTTTGCTGTCAATCTTTCTATCTTTTGTTTAATTAATTCCGAAACTTTACCTTTCAAATTTTGAGAATATTTCAATGTCATTTTTTCAAATCTGTTTTTGTGGTAATATTTATCTTTTTTGTTGAGGTTAATCCAATAATTAGGATTTCTGTAATCTTTGAGCTTATTAACTTCCGATCCTGTCATTTTACTTTCATCCATTGTGTTATCGTAGAAATGAACTTCCTGAAACTCTTTTAATAAAAGGCTGTTAAGAGATTCAATTATTTCAGGCTTTGCAATATCGGCTAAATGCACAAGTCCAAAATTGTTTAGTATATTCATTTTCAAAAATTTGATTTCAAATCGTAAGATATTGGTCTTAAGTTGCTTTTCTATTGTTTCTTTCAGAAAACTTATTTCTTCCTGATCCTGTTCATTTTTTATATTGGGTTTTTGGACTATCCTTTTTAACCTTTTCTTATACTGTGCAGTTTTATTATAAATCTTAATAATATATTCTGTTTTGGCAGACTGATAATAAAAAGAACCTGAAATAGTTTTATTAAATTCTATTGATCGGTGAAAAAGTAAATTTTGTAATATCACGTTAGGATCAAATGGTAATTGGATATTGGTCCCAATTTCAATATTTTCCAATCTGCAACATTTATGGTTCAGCCCTAATTCCATTTCAAGGTCTTGTAATGCTGAGGAAAAGTTTTTCATATCAAAATCATTCCCGTTAAAATCGGTACGGTTAAAAAATTTGTGAATACTCCCCTTTATCATTACCCGACCGGAAGCATATTTGATAATCTTCATTCCGAAATATTCCCCCTCTTTCTTATTGTCGGTTTCTCCGGTTTCATTGTTTACAGAAATAATAAAATCGGTCTTGTCGATTGGAAGCTCATAATCTTTATCCATATACTGAATTTTTACAAAGTCAATCGGCATAATTCTTATCTTTGTAAAGACAAAAAGTTAGACATTTGTCAAAGTTTGAATAACAAAAGGGATATAAGCTTTTATATTCCTTTTTTATGGGCTATACTTTGAGCGAGTTCTTTTATTCTCTCTGCTAATTCAGATTTTTCACACGGATAAAATTTTGGAAAAATACTGAGTTCAGTTAACTGGCAATCTTTCGGATACCAGACAATACATAAATTTCTTTTATTTCCTACAAATACATCTGTATGATAGAAACTACTAATTCCTGTCGGTTTTAATCCAAATTTTGTACATACAGACCAATTGGAGGTATCACGAAGCCGTAAAAGATTATTGAATCCACTAAAGGTATTATAACCGTTGTTTTTTTCGATACGGATCAGTTCAGCGAAAAGATTCTCTTTAACAGATTGTTGTAGCCCTTGTCTTTTATACTGTCGAAAGGTCTTTTTAACTTTATCTAACTGATAGATAATGCTTATGTATTCTTGATTGTTAATAGAAAATGGCATCATAGAAAATTTAATCGTTAACAATCATTGCATTTTCTATCTCGTCCAGCCTGTAATAAACTCTTGCACCAAGTTTATAGGATTTGAGTATTCCACGTTTGCGCCATTCATGAATCGTGGGTTTGGTCACACCAAAACGTTCGCAGATGTCTTCTGCGGAGAGGTATCGTTTCGGTTCATTTTCTCTGAAGGTTTTTTCCAGATCTGTAAGTAAGGATTCTTTAACCTTACTTACAATTTCGTTGATGAGGATCTCGGGTTCTACCCCGATAAAATTTATAGATTCCATTGTATTGTGGGTTTTATTTGTTTCACAATACAAAGGTTGAAATTATACTTACCGTATTTTATTAATCAGGGGTATGGATGGGGTATAGTTGGGGTCCATTTTAATTTAAATTACAGTTTCTTTTCATTAATATATCTTTGTGCAAATTCTAAGTGCTTTTTAGTTATCTGCTTCTGGGATGTGCTATTCTGCCCTATTAAGGAAAGGCAATACTTCTTCACATTATCTTCATTTCCACCAACTATTGCATGGACAATACGATAGATATTTTCCTTATTTGGGACGGTATTATTTAATTCATTAATTAAATTTAAAGAATTTAACATCGCAATCCTGATAGGGATATGATTATCGCTAGGAGATACTACAAAATCACGATTCGAAAATCGAATAATACTAATAAAATCATTATAAAGTATAAATCCATATAGCTTTTGACAGAAATTTGATAAGATCTGGATAGACTCATTTTTGCATTCAACAGAATCAGAAAAATAAAGGTAAAACATAAGATCAAAAAGAGGATCTTTTATATCAAATTCAAGTTCAGACTTCAAGTCTCTTAAGTATTCAGCAAATATTGTGAGAATATTGTCTGTCTCAAAATAAATCCTGTTATTTTTTTCATTAAGAGCATATTCAAATGTTGAAAATATCTTTTTTAAATTTTCTGTAAGAGAAAATTTCTCAAATAAATCCTCTTTCATTTCATCTTCAATAATTTGCAACTCTTCCTCAACTATAGGCCCCTCAATTAGAAAAGCTTCATTAAAATTTCTAAAAATTATATTCATCGCCATTTCTAAGTTTCGGATGAGAATTGACTCATACGCTAAAACATTCCATAGAAATAAATCTTCTTCTAATTCTTGTAATCTATTTACATCTTCCATTGTATTAGTTTTTGTGTTAGATAAATCTATTTAAAAACAATTGAAGTAACAAAGCTTTACAAATAAATCTATTAGTGTTTATGAAACATAATTTTTTTAAACAAAGAAATATTTAGGCTATTTACATTTTCTTCTCATTAATATATTTTTTTGCAAACTCTTTATGTTTTTTAGTGATCTGCTTTTGTGAAAGGCTATTTTTCCCAATCAAAGAAAGACAATATTTTTTTACATTGTTTTCGTTTCCACCAACAATAGCATGAATAATCCTGTATATATTTTCTTTATTAGGAACATTATTATTCAGATCACTGATGAGGTTTAGGGAATCTAATATGGCAATTCTGATGGGAATGTGATTATCATTTGGAGAAATAAGAAAGTCTTTATTGAAAAAACAGCTTAGCTTTAAGAAGTCTCTATAGATGATATAATGAAACAGATTCAGTAAAAATTCTACCAGGATTTCTTGTGCGGTTTCTTTGTACTCCGACCCATTTAAATAATAGAAATAAAACAAAAAATCAAAAAACTCATCACCTTTATCAAATTCCAATCTTTTTTCGTGCGAAAGGTAGCGTGAAAAGATTTTTAAAATACAATTGTTCCTAAAATAAATTTTTCCATTATCTATAGCATAATCAAACTCTTTGAATATTTCCTTCAAATGATCGGTGATTAAAAAACGTTCTTCTACAGCACTCTGCATAGCTTTTGAAAGTTCTATAACCTCATCCTCTATAGCTGGTTCTTTTTCTTCAAATATCCCTTGCAATCCTATAAAACAAATATCCATACATTTTTCTAAATGTTGTATAAATTCAGATTCATAGGATAATACTGTAGTGATAAATAAGTCTTCTTCGAGTTCATTTAATTTCTTTTTTTCCGCTTCCATTTTTAACTATTTTAATTTAAATATGTAATTTTGTATTACGAAACTAAATAACAAATGCGACAAAGAATGTCGCATTAAAACCTTTCTAAAAAAAGTATATCTATAAGCCTATAATCAATGATCCGGGTGTATCTGATAAACATTTCCAACAAACTTCCATACTGCTATTCATATAAGATTTCTCAACAACAATATATTCTATACTATAATCTTCTTTTTCGAAAAATTCAGATTGTATTTTTAATTCTTTTGTTTGTTTAAACAAATCATCCAAGTGTTTCAAATCCTCCAGCTTTAAATCTAAATAAACAATTTTCAAATAAAAATCATTCCCCTGAGTTAGGCCGATAGTCAAATCTACATTATAACTGTATGAATCTTCTAGTATGATATGTGTACGAATGTTTTTTGTGTAATGATTGCTTCTTCCATGTTATAAAAAAATTTGCCTTGTTCTTAACTCCTCTAATAATTTTAATCTATTCTCCTCTGCTTTATTATAGGCTGAAATCAACTCCTCTATATTCTCGTTATTGAAACGATCGAAAAGATAATCATTATTCATCATTTCCAGTTCTTGTAATTTTATCTTATTCCTTTCAATAAAATCTTCTTTTTCTTCCGGAGTAAACAAAATTCTTAAATCATCGCGGATAAAACTACTTTTCTTGGGAAGAAATAATTCATTTTGATGACATTTGAATATTCGCTCATTTATGGTGTAAATAATCCATGTTCCATCACTCGAGTTTACATAACCCAATATTTTATCACCTTTGAAAACAAACTGAACACCAAAAGGATTTCCCGTATTTAACTGATTAAAAATCGTCTTATTTAATTTTTTATTATCAATTTTAGCTACTGTAATAGAGACAATAGTACTGTCTGCAAAAATATTATCCATTTTCTTATATTATTACTTTACTGAAGTTATAATTCATCTAATTATTTTTAGGATCAAATGAGCTATCATTAGGCCTGATTGTAGCAAATCCATTTTTTCTTATCATGTTATCAATTGCTTCGTTCCTTATTGTTGATGCCAATTTATTCTTTTCAAAATCATATTTTAATTCTTTTTTATCTGAGAATAATTTTAATGTTAATTCTTCAATTAAACTTTCAAAGAGTATCTCATGTTTTTCCTGTACTTCACGAGTATATTCTACTCCAATATCCAAAGTAAAAAGATCTGTTTGCCTATCATAATAATCATCCGATAACAAATCTTCAATAATAAAACTTTTTGTATCAATATCCAGTTCACTAAAACTTTCTAAGGTGTAAATTCTTTCCATATTAATTGTGTTAATTATTATCTTGCCTTTAATACTATTGATAAGAGACTTAAAACAAACATTATAAATCTTCAATATCCGCTTGGTCTATATTATAATTTTCCAATAATAAATAAACTCTTTCAGATATTGCCAAACCATTTTTTTCCGTAATAAAGAAATCAGCCTTATTTGATTCTCCGTTTATTTTTGCCCAAAAGAAATTTGGAAGTTCTCTATCAGGATAAAGTTCTAAAAAAGTTTCAGATTTGGAAATTAAAACTTTGTCAAAACTAACGCCTGTCAGTTTTTCAAGTTCAATACCTTCTCTAAGCCTCTCTGTCACTATGTAGCATGGAAAGGATTCTAAAATATCATCTCCTAACCAGCCTTCAAATTCGTAATGAAGATTTTTAATAAGAGGAGAAAAAAAAGAATTATCCATTTGGGTTTGTTCACCCAAGCCTCCTGCGACCTCTGGTTCAATAAGTTTATACATAGATTAATATATTTCCAATTCCCCGCTTTCAAACTTATAAATAAATTCTGAAAATGAATTTGCCAACAATACAGCATCACTTTCCTCCATTCCAACAAATGGGATTGAATAAATTTGCTTATTCTCTTTATTTATAAATATTCCAACACTACTTCCATTAGTGCCAATCGCAATAAAATTAGGTGCATATTCGTCTGTTTGATATTCTTTATTTATTTCTTCCAGTTCATCTAATGGAAACAATTCAATATAACCAGAATCTGAAGAAATTACTAAGTCTTTTAAATCATTTATAAAAGACAAATAGTCATTTGTATATTCAAATTTATCATTCATGATTTTCTAAATATCGTTGTAATAAATCAAAAATATTCTCATCTTCCATATTATAATATTTATCATCCAATTCATTTAGTTTATTGAATAATACCTCGTCGAAATCTACAATTTTTGATAATTCTCTATTAAAAATTAAATGTCTAGAAGTTTCTTCAATCAGATATTCTTCATTAACAAGATGGGTTGCAGTATCTAATAAGTCAGCTTTTTGGAACGCTCCTATTAATTTTAGATTTTTTATAGTTAAATAAGCAAATTGTCCATAAGAATTGAAAAAATACTGATGAAATCCACCATTTTCGACCTGCCAATTAAGTAAAGCTACAGTATAGGCAACTTGTTCACTTAAAAGTAAATTTAAAACATAATTATACCAAGAATCACAGTCATTTAATATTTTTTCATCTAATCCTTTTACAGCATCAGAATAAGTTTTGTCGCTTATATTTTTCATTCTATTTTGTGACAAGATTTAGATATTTCCACTGTTAAAAAGTAGAGTATTGAAACCAACACTCCACTTTATTACAAACTATTATTTTATGCATCATTAATTGCATAATTGAATAGAAGTTTTGTAATCTCTTCGTTTGATAAAGACCGATTTTGGGCATTTTGAGATTCCTCTATAGCATCTAAAAAATAATAAAAATCAAATAGATTGGAATATTTTATGTCTTTATATTTATATTCAATATTACCCTGTGTTTTTTCTATTTCAAAAAAAGCAAGCTCATTATCAATTTCCAAAGGCTCCCTCATGTAAATTTCAATAACTTCGGACTCAAGATCCAATGATTGTGCTTGGCAGAAATCTTCAAAAGAGCCTCCATCTCTAAAATATTTTACTAGTTCTAATAGTTTCATATAATTATTATATTTAAAATTATTTTTTTCCCCAAATTGAAAATCCTCCTTTTCTTCCAGGATGCATCGTTTCCCAAAATATTCCACCAGGCACATTAGGATGTTGGCTTTTGGGAACCAGCTGCATAAGTCCCTTTTCTATGTCATGATGCCAAACCCAATTTGTTGGTGATTTTCCTATAATTGATCCTGATGCAGATCTAGGTATGACAATTCCTAATTCATTTAATAGTGGGTTTGTTTTCATCGCTGACTCTAATGCAATATTAGCTTCCTTAAAATGCATATATCGGGTTACTCCAGGATAAGATGATTCAGCTAGTTTCATTTCATAAGCGATTGAATAATATGCACCATTTGCCTCTGCTTGTATTATATTTTTAATCCCACTTCCACTAAGAGGAAGATCACCCATCAATGGGGCTATATTGGTTGCTATCCCATCAGAGTTTACCTGATATGACAATCCATCTCCCCCATTCCATATGCGAGGATTTAAAAATGACCATATTTTCCCTAAAGCAGATTCTTTAGGCTCCAATACCTGTTCGCCGATTCTGGTGCTATAAAAGCTGCCTCTGGAATTCCAAGCATTCATGTATGCATTTACATGATTTCTCATCTGAAGCCCAAAATCTATTGCAAGACTTCCGGTAATAATCACTTCCGGAATATGGATTACCATTTCACCTCCTCCTCCTTCACCACCAGGTGATAGACCGACACTCTGCATGAGCATACGCGTATAGTCTACTCCCCAGTTAATTCTATTACCGTCATAATCTATAGAACCTCCTTGATCATTGGTAAAGCCCATTCCTGTATTGTACCAGGTAGTTCCTGAGGGTGCAGACATCATTCCCTTAATAAATGACTCTGTAATTCTTCCATCCGGGTCTATAAACATGATCGGGTTATTGTTCCCGTAATGGTATGGGGTAAACCTTCTTGATGCTTCTGCTAGTGGGTCGATAACACCCCACCTTCCCATATCCGGCATATAGAATCGTGCTCCATAATCATACAACCCCGTCTCCTGAAGTTCCTTACCATTATATCTGTACTTATAGGCAGGGTTTCCAGCTAATGTATTATATCCATCGTGTTTCAACCCGAATGGATAATAATTGTTTTCTTCAAGAACTTCTATGCTGCTTCCATTCTTAAAATAGCTTAAACGCACATTCCCCAAATGGTCTGTATAGCTGTAAATATACTTATTATTTTCAAAATTGTAGTAGCCTTCAGCAGTCGGAACAAATTGCAGGGTATTGTTATGATACTGAAATCCATCAATATAAAAATACTCATGTTTTACAGCTTCATCTTCATTGTAAAACTCCTTGTAAACCTTAGTTCCATCGGCTCTGTAAATATATTTTGAGTACTCATGCTTTTTTTGAAAATGAGAAGGAAGGTCCAGATGGTTATATTTTATTTCAGAAATATAGTGCGCATCGTCCTTTACCATATTTCCATTAGCATCATATGCAAACTGTGCATAATTATTATCCACTCCCCGCCAGTTTCCTGTATAATCTTTCAACAGGTTCAACTGATTTCCTGTGTATGTATATTCAAGATCATCTATCAAATTAGCCACTCCGGCTGTGACGCTCTGAGCAGAACGTTTCAGCTGTGTAATATTCCCATTGAGGTCATATTGAGGTCTTTCAAAATACTCTTTTCCTGCCGGATTGTTATCAGGCTGATAATATCCGGCGGCCAATCTGTTTAATGAGTCGTAGGTATACCCATACCTTCTTTTAACATCATTATCAGCAGAAGCTGTTTTCCAGTCTATTTCAGCAATATTACCATTATATTTCGGAAGTACTTTATCATTAGGATAGTCTATATTAGGAATTTGTAATCCTTCTACCTGGGTATATTTAATTTTATATCCGAAAAGGTCATTTCCTAAATTTGCCGGATCATTGATTTTAGTGAGCCATCCTCTGATGTTGTATGTGTAATCTACCGTCTGAAGGGGAGAAGCCGCGGAAGTTCCGCCTACTTTTTTAGATACTAACTGAGAAAGCTCATTATATTTGTTCTGGGTAAGGAGCTCAGGGGTATTGCTGTCTACCTGATGGGTGTGGGTAAGCAGCCTGTTTTGGTTATCATAGGTGAATGTTTCTGTAATAATTCTCTCTGTATCTGTGGTTAATCTTTTATGATAGGTTTTTACCTGAATCGGTAATCCCGTAAAATCGAGTTCAGATTCTGTCCTGGTATACCCTCCCAGATGGTTAATTGAATATCCTCCGACAGGTCTTCCTTTTATATCATAGTAACTGTAGCTTTTAGTCCAGTTATGATCTTCTATATTTTTTACCAACGACATTACAGGAAGAGTTCTTGTACTTACATTTTCTGTAGAATTGTCGGTCATAATTGCTTTTCCTGCAATGTTTGAGGGAAATACAGGATTAAAATTATACGCAGGATAAGTATCATAATAATTAACGCCAAGAATGGTCATGCTTCCTGTGGGAAAGGCATCTTTGGTATAGTAAATATCCATTCCGTTCTGGGTAATCGGTGTTGTGCTTCTTTTCTCATTATTCCCAAAATTAGCCGTCATATTATTAAGAGCAGTCTGCATGGCAGTTCTTGTCCCTGTATTGGCAAAGAAACCTGTGTAAACTACCCTTCCAAATTGGTCATATTTGGTAAACATCCAGCCTTTTGATCCAAAATTGTTGGTGGTTGCTCTCAGGTTGGCATCCTGGGAAAGAACCAGCCTGTTCTGCTTATCATAGACCATATATTCCCATCCCTTTCCGGGAATTTTCTTTTCTACGAGTCTGCCTTTATTATCGTATTTATACTGATAACATAGATCATCCAGAATCTGCTGGGTTATGACATTATTATTAGAGGTAATCTGAGCCTCTGCTTTCGGGGAAATGACATAGATAAGCTGCCCATAATCATTGTAAAGATAGTATGTGTCTGCATTTTCTGTAGCACTGATGACTTTTCTGACTAAAATTGTTTGCCCCAATCCGTTAGTAAACTCAATGGTTTTGTTACCGTCTTCGTCCGTTCCTGAGTTTTTAATCAATACCTTTTCATTATAATAAGAAACGGTAGGAACAGATGAAACTGTAGTCGCGCTGACCCATGAATTGGTAAAAGAAAACTTCTTTACCTTATCTGAATTTTTGTTGATTTCATAAGTTGCTTTTACCGTATGCCCGGAGTTCATGCCCCACTCGGTTCCTGGGCTTGCGGTTTCCAGCACTCTTGACAGAGGAGAAGCTTCTAGTTTTTGTTCAGCATACGCATTGGGAACACCATAATAAGCGTTGGCTGTCGCTTCAGAAACAATTTGTATTCCAAGGTTGGTGGTAGGCATTGGAACCGGTAAAATACTTCTGGTCTGTCTTCCCAGCTGGTCATAGGTAATAGGAACCACAAGGTCCTGCCCCAGCGGGGTAGATTTTACCTGAATAGCCTGCTTAGGCCTTCCCAAACCGTCATAATATTGTATGGCTTCAGCCTTCTTACTTCCATCCTCAGAGAGTCTTACTTTGCTGTATACATAATTCTCTGTCATGGTCTGTGCAAAAGAAGACATAGAAAGAGCCAAAGCAAAAACTGAAAAATATTTCTTCAGCTTTCTCTTATGAATTATACTTGTATTGTTTTTCATCGTTTAGTTTTTTCTATTGTATTGGTACTCTTTAACTGTAATTCCTTCACTGTTGATGACTTTCAGAAGCCTGCCAAAAGTGTCATATTCATATTTAGCCATTATTCCGGTTGGAGAAATCGTAGTAGTCATTCCAACCATTGGATCATAAGCGTAGACTGTGATCACAAAATTCTTAAGGGCGGCATCTTTCCTGAAGGTATTCAGTGCATTGATGAGCGCTGTTTCTTTTACCGCTTCATTCGCGGGAACAGCGTCTGCATCTTCGTTGGAAGCATTTACAATGGCTGTAATGAGTGCAGCAGGAATATCTGATAATTTTGCACCTTCTATTTTAGCAATCGGCATGGTCTTGTAGTATCCCCAGATTATAGTGGTGGGATTTCCTCCTGTCGTGGCATCTGGAAATGTTCTGTACTGCACAAGATTTCCTTTGTCATCATAAATATCATTCACAGCATTTTTAAAAGACTGGGTAAGATCATCAGGTAAAAAACCTATGACAGAGGTTGGGTATAAATGAGAGGTATCGTCATATCGGTTTTCTGTTTTGGAAAGCGTTACCCCATTCTTCTTGGATTCTGTTGTAATCACTCTGTCTCTGATCCCTGCCGCAAATAGACGGAGAGCAGCCTGCTTGGGATATGTATAATTTTCTTCCAGAATATCTCCTTCGGGAGTAATCGTCTTTTTACCTGTAATATTAAGATTTATGGTTTCTCTTGTTGATTCTATTGCTGAAGAAATAGCATCCTGCCCAACAAAAGAACTCGTTGTATTGGTTTGCTTAGTCACAATGGAGTTTCTTACCGGAAATCCTGAGTTAGAATTATCATCAAGAGAATAGGAATTTCCTATTGGAGTTAATTCGTATATGTTTTCTTCTTTTGCCACCATAGTATTGCTGGCATCAAAAATTTCTTTTTTATCCAGAAGACCATTAATCAATACATTATAGTGAGAAAAATTATTTGAAGGATTTTGATTATCAGGATGATCCATTAAAGTTTTGTAATAATATTTTGCATATCCTTTGTTCTGACCAATGGTTTCTTTTACATTTTTATAAACAACAGGATTGTCTTTTAGCCAGGCTATATGACCACTGGTTTTGTTATTATCATCAAATTGCTGGTATGAATAGTAACGGGTTTCAGAATCTACAGGGATCCCATTTTCAAGGAACTCTATTTTTTTGATTCTGAACCCATTTCCGGTGGTATAGTTGGGAAGCGGAATAGATTTGTATCTGATTCTTTTGATGGTAACAGTACCTCCGCCACCTGTTCCTGTTATTTTGAAAGTGTTTGTTCCCGGCATAAATTTTTTAATCCAGTCACTTCCTACAACCCCTGAAGTTAATTCAACATCCAGATTAGGTGTTAAACCAGGTTCCCATACCGGAGAGTCTGTATAATAAGCATCCACATTTAAACAATATACCAGATAGCTTGCTCCCTGAGAGTCATCAGGATTAGATGGAAGGTTGAAAGTATAAGTATCTGTAAAATGGGTATCAAAATTAAAGGTTCCCACATTTTCCAGTATTTGTGCATCGTGGTCCGTAAATTCATAGGGATTGATGTACGTATCATCAGAATTTGATAAAGGATCAAATATATGGGTCTTTTTGACTTCATACTGGTTGGGTTCAAATTCATAGCGGGTCTGACCTCCGGTAGGATATTTTATCATATTCAAAAGTCCTACTTTTAAATACCTTTCACTCCCCGGGCCATTAAGACACAGACAATCAAGTCCTGGCCAGTTGTTTTCTGAAGGCAGTTCATTGTATTCAAAACTGGTTTTTTCAAATTGGTTGGAAGTACCATATTTTTGAATAGCGCTCAATTTCCTTTTTTCGTTAAAAATAAATTCTCCTAAATCTACAGGACAAGTAGAAGGAGCAGGATCGGTATACATAAAAACACCCACCTCATTTTGAAGCGTATATTTCTGAATCACTTTTCCTGCTTTGTTTTTCAAGGCTACAGTGTGCAGCTGATAGGGGTCTGAAAATTTTTTCCTTAGAGTCTCGTCAAGATTATAGCTGAATTCTATAGAACCGAAATCTGGTGAAGTCACTTTACTAACCTTTAAACTTTTCATAGGAATAGCCTCAGAATTAGGATTATAAATATCCTCGATATATTCGAACGATAGAGATTCATTTTGGTTAACATCCTTTATATTTGTCAGATAGTAAGTTGAAACATATGATCTATAACTTCTTGAGCTTTTGAAAATATTTTGATCTTTATTATTAAAAAAATAAGTATTTCCTGATGGGTCAACAACTTTAAAAGTGTCATCAGTCATATAAGTGAAATTCAGATTGGTCTGGGTAATAGGAAGAATATACCTTCCTAATTGTGGATCGTTTTTTAATAAGAATTTACCATTAAATCCCATAAAGGTGTAGTAATAAGTTGTAGAAGGCTCACTTTCGGCTGTAAGACTTTTTGCTCTGTAAATAATACAAGTTGTCCCATATAAAGACCAGCCCAAACCAACATCTGAAGCTCTGCTTGTTTTAGCAGAATTATTCGGATGATAAGATATTCCTACATTGATTCCTATTCCAGGATTATGGGTAGCCAATGTAAAAAAAGGGATGTTAATATCTGGAATCCCGGTAGACAAAGAGATTGGAGCATTGATAAAACTTTGTATCGATGTAGCTGAAGGTGCAGAGGTGAAACTTTCACTTGATGCCCCCTGCGAAAATAATAGCCCTGAACAAAACGTTAGCAGGAGTATTATGAGCTTATATTTTTTTCTCATGGTATTTTATTTCTTAATTAATTTGGCATTCGCCGTTTTATTGTTATCCGTTTTTATCGTCACCAGATAAGCCCCCTGAACGAGTGACTGAGTATTGATCTTAGTCACTTTATTCTTGGTTTTTACACTCTGAAGCTGTCTTCCTGACATATCATACAACAGAATATCAGCATCCTTAAAATCAAAGCCGATTTCTACATAAGCATAATCAGAAACAGGGTTCGGATAGATCTTGATGTCGTATTTTTCAATTAACTGATCAACCTGTTTGTCTTCCAGCTTTACAATCTTCCAGTTTTCTTTACCCAATTCTTCTGCGCTGGTTCCGGCCAGAACAATAGAGCCGTCTCTGTTCAGCTTTACATCGGAAAGTCTTTCTTCCTTCTTTCTGGATTCACCTTTGACGTGTTTTCTCCACTGCTCATTTCCATTCTGGTCAAGGTATAGCATCCAGAAGGTTTCATCATCAGTTTCTATTCTTCCTTCAGCCTGCGTATAGCCTCCCAGCAAAATGCCTTTAGACTTCCCGCTTCCATCTTCCTGCTTCCCGCTTATTACACTCATTCCCATCAGAATATCACGGTTACCCAAATTGTAGGATTTTTGCCACTGTTCATCACCTCTTTCATTTAAAGAAATCAGCCAAAGGTCTGTTCCTTCTTCTAATCCAACAGTTTTGTTTCCTGATCTTTCTGATCTGGATTCTCCTCCAATGATAAAGCTAGTTGAAGTTAAGGCCAGCGTTCTGATATGATCGTCATCTTTTCCTCCGAAGTTCTTTTCCCATTCCACTTTGCCGCTTTTGTCCAATTTGATAATGTAAAAATCTCCTTCACCGTAGTTCTCTGTCGTTTTTACTCCTCCAATACCACTTCTGGAATAAATTCCCAGTAAAGCTCCTCCGTCTTTTGTTGGAATCATCTTTTCTACCTCATCTAAACCTTTTCCGCCTAAAATTAATTGGGAGAGCTCTTTTCCGTCTTTGTCCAGTTTTGTGATCAAGATGTCTTTTGAGCCATAACCTTTTGATGAGCCCTGTACGTTACCTGCAACAAAGAATCCTAAATCTGTAGTCTGGATAACCGCTCTTGCTTCTTCATCAGAAGTACTTCCCAACGTTTTCTGCCATAGTTCATCTCCGAATTCATTAATTCTAATAAGCCAGATGTCTGAACCTCCTTTCGAATCTCCTTTTTTGTCCAGACCTTTGGAGGAATAGCTGGTTCCTGCTAAAAGAAATCCACCATCCTGTGTAGTAACAGTGGCTGACAAATAATCATGGTTTTGTCCTGAGAAATATTTTTCCCAGACCTCTTCTCCCTGCTGGTTTAGCTTCACAAGGTGAAAATCATAACCGTTGTTCTGTTTACTACTTTGTTGTAATTTATCGCTCTGAATTGAGCTTCCCGTGATCAGATACTGCTGATCGATTGTTGTGGTAATCTGGCTTAAGAAATCCTGAGTGGAGGATTTGATGTCTTTTTGCCATACTACATCCGTTTCCTGACCGGATAAAGTCAGGATTGTGCATAAAGTAAATGCACAGAGATAATTTTTCTTCATAGACTTGTGTTGTTAACGTTTTTAAAATTATTATTAATATGGGAAATAAATACTCCGTAAAAACCCCATATTTCAACGATGGATTTTTGCGAAATACTATTTAAACTCTGATAGAATGGATTTTTCCATATGTTTCGTTTTATATTCTTAATGTACCATATTGCAAAGCTACCTCAGCACAGCGACAGAACATGTCGTATTTTATTACAAGTAATTCCAACCTGAAACAATTTTGTATGCTTTTTTATAATATAAAGAAAGGCGCAAAGCTGAAGCCAATCCGCTAGAGAGGTACTGCGAAGAACCCACAACCAGATATGACTTACAACCCGCGCCCGTATGTGTACACGGGCGTAAGCCTACCATTTTTAGGTTGTATAGAAGATTCGCAGTTTTCTCTAGCCCAAATGATAGCTTACGCTTGTTTCGTTAAAATTATGATTGCGAAGATAAATATATTTTATATTAAATGGTAGACATTCATATCCGTATTTTCCCCATATTTTAATATATGTTTTATTATACACTAGCTTAAATTAGATTCTATCTGATAGATATTCTTCATCAGTAGCATAATTTACCATAGTTGATCTACCATATTTTGTATATAGTGGTAGAAAAACAGTAATTAATTTTCTTACATATGAACAGATAGAGGAATATGAATTCCCTAGATGTTTTTATTATTGTTTTTCGTGCGTATTACAGATAGGGAGATTGACGGGGAAGATTGTGAGTTCAGGAATCTAATTATTAAGAAACTTTGGAATAAAAATTACTGAAGAGTATTAAATATTTTATCACCTGAAATAAAAGATGAGACTTTTATGGGTAAGAAAATCGGGTATTTTAAATTTACGGTGATTGACCAGATATTACAAACTCCTTCTTAAGTTTAATTTTGCGACTCATTTTGTGGTTCACTGTGAATCACATTCTATTATTTTCTTATATATACGAACTCTAAAAAAATATGGTACACTTAGAATATTAGTAAAAACCCAAGAAACCCACTGGGTTATTTGGGTTTTCTTGGGTTTTCAAGATTTTGATATATTTAAAAATCAATTTGCATTTTTAATCTGCAACTCTGTCTGATTTTCCTTACTATCCAGCTTTTCCCAGTAAGAATACATCTGCTCAGAAAGTGTATTATTATCAATTCCAATATATCCTAAAAACTCTGTTTCCGTTTTATGTCCTGTTACACTCATAATAATAGCTGTAGGAATTTTAGAATAATACATGGTGGCAAAGGTCCTCCTACATATATGTGACGAAGCTAAATCATACATTGGATAATTTCCAAAAACAAAATGTTTTTTAACCTCATCAAACACTCTTCCATATTCCTTACGGTCTATACCAGCCAGTTTACAGATTTTCTTTAAATTATCATTAAATATAGTCTTTGAACTTTCTAAATTAGTTGAATATTGTGGAGGAAAACTACCGTTTCTTTTATCTAGGATTTTCTTAACCTCTGTATGAATCGGAACCAGAACTGGAGTTTTTGTTTTCTTTTGACTTAGGTTGATAAATTCCTTACCATTGATATTTACTATTTTTTCCGGGGTCATTCTGAAAAGATCAGAAGCCCTTTGTCCGGTATAACATCCAATAATTAACCAGTCTCGCGTTTGTTCAAGCCTATCATTAACAATCAATAAATTCTGTATTTTTTCCAGTTCTTCTATTTTTAGATATGGAGTTGGTGTTTCTGTAGTAAACCCTTTGATTTCACTCAACTGTTCACTGACTTGAATGTTTTCAATCTTAGCATCTTTAAAAATCGTTTTGGTATATTTTAAATATTTTCCAACAGTATTATCACTTAAATGCTGTCCTCTTAAAAAAGTTACAAATCTGTTTCCTACAGCAATATTATAATCCGAAACTTTAAGTTTCTTCTTTTCTGTTTTCAAAAAATCCTGAAACTTTTCTATGATTGTTAGATGTTTCTGTTTAGTTCTTAAGGTAATCGGCTTACCTTTGTACTTTCTAAAAGGTAAAATATCCGTCTTATAATGTTCTAAATAATTTTCTATAAAATCCAGCTGCTCAAATTTACGACCACCGGAATAGTAAGCAGTAATAATTTCTTCTAACCAATCTCCACCTATAATTTCCGTTTCAGTTCTTTTTCTATACTGTTCTAAAATAAACGTTTCCAGTTTATTTAAAGTACTAATGAGTTCAGTTTGTTTTTGTAAGTCATTTTTCGTAAGTGCAGACCTTTGAATAATAGATCCTTTTTTGGTATTCCAGTTTTCAGGATTAACCGTTTCGCGTGTCTTACGCTTATATACCTGCTTAGCTCCTATAGAAAATCTCGCATAAATGGTTGAATTGGATTTCTTTGACTGAAGAATAAATTTTACAGTAGCCATCTTTGTATGTTAAAGTTTGAACAATACAAATATACTATTTAGTCAATTTTTAGTCAACAAAAAGTTAATCTATTTTAAATTAACTTTAATTTATTTAACTGCAATATAATTCACAATATATTTAAAATATTAATTAACAATATTTTATACATTTCACAAAACTAAGTAAGGATAAAATAAATTTAAACCAATTAAATACTTATAGTCCCTGTGGGTCTACAAGCCATCCTTTTTAAAGGATGGTTTTTTTATTTTCGATTCAATTGATCTATTCTAATTTGAGGCAGATCTATCTACCGGCTCACAGCTTTTACCTCTTTTGGTATCTCGTATAATTATTAAAAAGACTGCCTCTGTAATGAAGCAGCCTGTTTATAATACTTTTTTATGCTGTAAAAATTAAAAGAGCCTTGTAAGAATTATTCTATAATCCAGAGCTGTATCCCCATTATTGGTAATATTGATTACATCTGCTGAAGGCATTGTCAGTGTATAACTAAAGGCTGAACCTGTTCCTCCTGCGCAATTGGGCACACCAGACCAAACCACTGAAGTTGTGGTTCTGTTTACTTCTGTAAATACAGGCCCTTTAGAGGTTGTATCAGTATTGAGAAGGCCATCTATTCCCTTAATAGAAAAAGCACTGTTAAAAGCATTGCTGGTAACATAATATTCTGCAACGGCAGTACGTGCACAGGCGTTTCCAACAGCAACTACAGCCTTATAAACCCCAGTATTCGGAATCCCCGAAATCAAAGTACCAGTAGCTCCAGCTGTTACATTCACCGTATTATTAAAAACCGTTCCATATACATTACTAACGGCCTTATTCAAAACACCATTTGCATCAGAATATATTGGGGTAACAATGGCAGCGCCTGCAGCTATATCCATCGTTCTGACTCTGGTGCTTCCGGCAACGTCTAAAGTATTGGTAGGAGCATTGGTAGCAACGCCTATATTACCTAAGGTTAAATCTATTGCCAAATCGTTTCCACCAGGAACACGAGAAATAATAAATACCCCGTTATTTCCATTGAAATTAGGGTTTATCCCCATTACTGCTTGTTTTACTCCTGTAGTCCCTGTAGTTCTTAAAATCGATAATATAGAATTATTGGCTATGGGATTTTCTATCAGCAATCCGGTATTGGTAGCTTCACCTCCTCCGATACCTGTGGCTGATCCCCGATTGGAGACATGGAGATTAGATAACGGAGTAAGATTTCCAATACCAACCATTCCTGTGGGGGTCACTATAAAATCATTGGCTTGCTGTACACCAGTGGGAGTACCTGTGGCAGGATTGTCTTTTGCCCCATCAACGTGCAATGAACCTTGAGGGTTTGATGTTTGTATCCCAACCTGAGCGTTGGTAAAACTGGCAATGATTAACATTGATAATAGTAAAATGTTTTTCTTCATTTTTTAGTTTTTTGAAATTTAGTAATATGATGTATTTTTTGATCTTAAAATTTTATTTTAAACCATAATTCCTAAATCATTCTTGAAGGTAATCCTTATAAAAATCACTTTACTTTCCATATTTCATGACACTTTTAAAAGCTCTATAAAAGATTATTTATCAATTGATTAAAATTAAGCAGAAAACAAACATCAAACAATACTTCAGATGAAATATTAACAACCATATACTGTTTTAATTAAAAATACTATTCAACAAATAGTATTTTACTCGTTAAAATCACATATATGTAACTTAAATTTTAAATTATACTCATTAATAAAATACCGGATTTTCATAGTCAAAACACAGTTTCTTTCTTGTAAGGAATTTAAGATATCATATAGGTTGATTGAATTCGGGCCAACACATAGTAAAAATACTTTTAGCTATGATTTTGGTGTTTAATAAAGGATTTGCTCAACTAGTGAATTATCGTGAATTGGTATGTTATTTTTAGTCTAAAAATATTTTTTCCATCTGGCCAGCGTATTTCTGCTGACACCAAAATATTTAGCTGTCTGTATATTATTCAGTTTTTTTTTCTTTTGATAGTCTAAAATTTTAAAAATTGTAGCCTGATCATAAGACCGGTGATTTCTTCCATTCAAGTTTTCTGAAATGTTTTCTCCAAATATTATCTTATTGAGATGTATTACATCGAGTCTGGAAAGCTCTTTTTTATTTAAAAAAAGTAAGCATTGCTCCTTTTTTTCAGGAAATTTTAGAGCAAGCAGATCATTGAATATCTTCTTGTAATCAGGTTTTGAATATTTCATATAATATATTTTTGTTACAATATGATCCTTACAGATCTTGGCTAATATTTTTCAAGCCATTTATACAAAGTTGATTTTGGAATATTATATTCTTCCATTACTTGCTGTTTTGTTCTTTTGCCGGTACGGACAAGCTCAAGGATAAAGTCAATTATTTCCTGGGTATACAGATTTTTTCTAAACTGAGGAAGAGCACTTTTTTTCCCTTCTTTTTGTTTTATACTCTGTACGCTGCTTTTTTGGGGTGCAAATAGTATCAGATATTGGGAATAAACCCGAAAAAAATCATATTGTAACAGCTTGCTCCATCTTAATAATACATCGGTTGGAAGATCCTTCTGTTGATACATTACCTCTATTTCATTTTCTGAAGACCGCATAAACTTGCATATCCTTGTCATTTCAAATTCATTTTGTTCTACACGCGACTGAATCATGCTTCCAATGTGAATATTTTTTAAATCTAATGCCATGTCTTATCTGATAAAATTTGATTTGTTTACTTATACTTTACTTTAAATAAGCAGGGATTTGAAAAATCCAATCAATCCCTGCCTGTCAACAACCATAAAAATAAAATATCCTCTTTCTCTTACTATTTAATAGCTGTTGCAAAAATGGAAGTCTCAGACCATGTTGCGTCTCCAAATCGTGAGATGACGGTTGTGTTATTAGGATTCCCACCGGTAACTGTGGCTCCGGCAATATATCTATAGGTTTTCTCTTTGGTATCAGTATTTTCAATGATAATTGTTCCCTGAAAAACATCAAACTGTTGAGTATGTCCTGCAGAAGCTGGTCCCTGTACTCTGAAACTCATTAATGAAGGGCCTTTTAAATCACTGGTTCGAGTAAGTGTCGCTCCTACAGCCACATTTCCTTCTCCGAAAGAGCTCCTCACAAACATCCAGTCGTCATTATCCAGATTACCTACTGTTTGTGCCAGCTGGGTAATGGTAACCGCCCATTTTCCGGGAGGCAGAGTTATGTATTGCCCTGTATATCGATAAGCTCCATCATTAGCAAAAGGAATACTAATTCCAGATACGGCTGCGGCTCCTCCTACTGCAGTTTGTGACGCAGGAATTTTCCATTCAGCAGTACCATTGGTATCAGTGGCAGTAAGTACAGCTCCCACAGCAACCGAACCACTTGTGGTATTTTCAAATCTCCTTGTTCCGATGGTATGAAAATTAGCTTGGGGGTTAGTAGTTCCAACACCTACTCTTCCATTTTTATGTAAAGTCATCAATGCATTTCCTGCATTGGGAACTCCTGCAAAAAATTGCAAAACATTTTGTGCTGCTCCAAATCCATAAAAATCATCACCTGCAGTACTGTTCCAGATGGCTAATTTTTTTCCCTGAGCTGTACCCAAATCTAAAAGATTATTTGGTAATGCTGTACCAAGGCCAATTCTATTATTTCTTGCATCCACGTTAAAAGTGGTCCCGTCTACAGTAAAATGGCTGGTTCCGGTGGTTGCAGTACTTGTAAATGCCAGATTATTGCCTGCCTGTGCAACGGTCCGGTTTGCCGACAACGTTCCATTATTATTATAAATATTTGTATCGGTAATACCGTCTCTCCATGTAGCGACACCATTAGCATCTGAAGTTAAAACTTTATTGGCTCCCTGGGTTCCATCCACAATTTTAACAGCTCCGTTAGTTGAAGAACGTATATCCAGTTTATTGGTTGGTGCTATTGTTCCTATTCCTATATTCCCGGAAGTATTAACCACAATATCATTTACCTGCTGTGCAGTTGTGGGAGCAGAATTAATATTATTATCTCTTGCACCATCTATGTGAAACATGGCCTGAGGAGTAGCTGTTCCGAAGCTTACATTCTGATTATCAGAAATGAAAATTCCAGGTTTTGCAGGATTATAAGCATACTTTCCTGTTTGTGCAGCACCCATCGCCAAACCGTCAGAGCCATAGGTATTTCCTCCTTCTGTATTTTGCCTTATATAGTATCCAAAATTTTCTGCATTCTCACTAAACAATAATGAGCCTCCCGAACCATCTGCATTTGCGTTAGAATGAATTCTCAAAATAGGATTAGCAACGCTTCCGGGTTGTGAGGCCGGGCCGCCTACCCTTAATTCATCTCCCATGACCTGCAGGTTTGACTTCGGAACATCAGTTCCTATTCCTGTTTTTCCTTCATCAGTAACGGTAAGCATTTCTTTGTTATTAGAATTATTAATTCTCATAGCTTTTGTGGCAGAAGTACTTCCTTTACTTTGAATGTCTAAAGTAGCTTTTGGGTTAGGAGTATTAATACCTACCTGAGAATAAGCAAAATGTGCAGCCATTATCACAGATAATGTTATTATTTTTTTCATTTGTTTGTCCCTTTAAAATGTTTGATTTCTTTTTTTGTGTATTTAGAATCGTACTTAAAAAAAATGACCGGTCTGAAATTTTTCTTATGTTAAATTTGATGATGCAAACTTACAACCCGCAAACAAAGAAAGTTCTACTCCAAAGACACGTCAAAACATAACACATTATAAAACAAATAGTTAAAATACAGGTGAAGTAACTTTGAAGTAAGTACAAAAAGTGAATTATTACTATGTTTTGAGTAAAACTGACGGATGGAGAGGAAAGTTATGAATACTTTACAAGCTCAACTTAAAGGGTTTTACCATTTAAAAAGCAGGGATCATCAATATCCCTGCTAATAAACACAAACACTTAGAATGAAAAAAAATTTTCGTAGTAAATGTATCAATATTATGTACCCAAAGTATTACTTCAAATATACTTCACTTTATAATGAATTAAAAAACAGTATTTTGTAAATTAAGCGGAGTATTTTTGACGTATATCTTCACTCTATTCTAATGTAAAAAGTAGCAGTAATTGATTAATTTTCACATAATATTCATAAAAAAGTTATTTTTGTGATACTAATTTTAAAAAATATGTTCCCCAATTTTAGAATTAAAGCACTATATCTTATTTTCTTTTCCTTCACAGCCTTTTTTAACGCTCAGGACTTTTCTTTTCAGCCCGAACCTATAAAAACGACATTAGAATACAGAAAGAAACTAGACGCTGAAGGAGCCTTAAAGTTTAACATTAATGCTCTTAAACAGTATGAAGAAAATAATAATACGAAAGGTATTATTATGGCATATACCAATATAGGAAGTTTATTATGCGGACTTGGCAGGAACAAAGAAAGTCTGGAATATCTTGACAAAGCTAAAAAAGAGCTGCTCTCTATTAATGATCCTCTTTTGAAGGCCAATTTATACAATGAATACGGAAGGAATTATAACCGTCTGGGACTTTATGAACAATCCAATGCCGCCTTTGATCAGGCAAAATCCTACATAAAGAAAATTTCAAATATTAAACAGAGAGAATTTGCTTTGTCCTATAACTATTCATGGCAACAACAGAACTTTCCCAAAGATAAAAACCGTGATTCTTTACAGGCCATAAAGAAAAAAATAATGGGTGTAAAGCCTAACATTCTTTCTTATACAAGAATAGCAGACAAGTTCATTGCTCAAAAAAATCATATAGATTCTGCTGAATATTATATGAATAAGGCTTTTACCTATTCCAAAGACGCTTCTGATGTTGAAAAAGCTATTGCATGGTTCAGCTATGGAGATCTGTATAATGTAAAAGGAAATAAAGAAAAAGCACTTGAATATTATCTGAAATCACTTGACATATTTCAAAAAACGAAAGATACCCCAGCCTCTCTTCTGACTGTTTATGACACACTTTCCAGTGTCTATAAGTCTTTAAATGAAATTGAAAAATCCAATGAATATCTCAGAAAATATACCATTCTCAGTGACAATATCAGCAAAAATGAGAAAGAGGCCATCAATCTTGCCGTTAATAAGCTGATCGATTTAAAACATGAAGAAAAGGGAAAAGAAAGAAAGATATTCTACTTTATAATGACAATCATTGTAATATCATTTGGTCTGTTATTATACTTCATCAGAAAAATTTATATTAAAAAAGTACTGAAAAAAGAAAAAATTCTCCAGAAAAAAACCATTGAAACGGATGTTCTTAAGTTGAAAGTAAACAGTTCATTTGATGAAATCATCCACCTTATGGAGAGCAGAAGCCCTCTGTTTCTGATGCGTTTTAAAGAAGTGTACCCTGAATTCTATGAAAAACTAATTACACATACTCCGGAACTTACAGAACATGATATAAAATTCAGTGCTTACATCAGATTAAATCTTACCAATAAAGAAATCTGCCAATATGAAAACATCAGTTTACGGGGAATAGAGACCAAGAGATACAGGCTCAAGAAAAAGCTGAAACTTTCCTCAAGTACTGACCTTCAGAAATGGATTCTGGAACTGTAAAATAGCTTATGATTTTTTAAGATCATCAATCTCCTCCTGTATAGATTTGATTCTGTCTCTTAATTCCTGGCTTACTTTTCCAGGGATTTTTTTAATTTTCCTTAAATCCAGAGCCAGCATAATGGAAGCAATTCCCATGAAGATAAAAGAAACCCCTGTAAGAGTAACTAATGAAATTCCTGTAAACACTGGATTAAAGATCAGCAGCAGAGAAAATATTATTCCTCCAACGCTGGCGAGGGCTACATTTCCCCAACTCATGATTCTCATACTTTTAAGATCGAAAGCGAAGCCCAGGAGCTGAAAGGAACGAAATAATAAAGTAAACCCTATCACAAACGGAAGTACAGTCATTGAAATCTGTGGATTTGCGATGAGATAAACTCCTATTGCAGTAGTTAATAATCCACTTACCAGAAACCAGCCCCAGCCCTGCAGGGATTTACTGTTCTGTAAGGAAAAGAATATTTCCGTAATTCCTGAAAATAAAAATGAGACACTGAAAAAAATAGAAAGTGTAACATACGTTGCAAGTGGCACACTGAATACATAAAAACCACAGATCAGAAATATAATTCCGAAGATTAATGGAATGTACCAATGTTTTACGGTGTTGGTAAGGGTTTGAAATAAATTGGCCATAGGTGTCTTTTTGGGTCCTGCCTACTTTTTTGCAGCGGTTTTCGGCTTATCCGCAGGTATTTCAAACAGATTAAAATTTCACCTGAATTTGAAATATAACCTCTTACCAATATACGAAAAATATCCGGGGAACGCATCCGATTCTTTGAATAGTTTCTACAAAAAAGCATCAAGTGAAGCCAATGTATTCAATTGAGTTCACCTGATGCAAAAAAAACCACTTCATTTTTTGAATTTATCTTACCAGATTTCCGGCTGGCTGCTGCTGGGTAACACAATGTACCATTCCTCCGTTTTCATATAGATTTCTTACGTCTATTCCAATTACTTTTCTATCCGGATATTGTTTCTGAATAATACTATTCGCAAGTGTATCATTGGGATCTCCATAGTTTGGAACCAATACCACATTATTGGCTACATAATAATTGACATAGGAACCTTTTTCCTCCAGCTGCTTTCCGTATGCTGTTTTCACTTTATTCTTGGTAGCCGGTACATAGACTTTTTTATATTCTTTTCCATCCACATTGGTTGCTGTATAAAGGGTATTGACATCTTTTTCAGAAAGTCCAAGATCAAGAAGATCATCTTCTTTCATTGTAATCATGGTATTATGATCAATAAATTTCATGAAACCATCAATATGCATATCTGTAACATCCAGCCCCGTCACACCCTCCAGCCAAATCACTTTGGATACTCCATAATAGGTTTCAAACATTTCTTCAGCTTCTTTCTGAGTAATGTCTTTATTTCTGGTAGCCCCTTTTTTCTGACTGATTACCGAACTTTTACAAGCCATCAAAACGCCATTTCCATCGGTTTCTACAGAACCGCCTTCGTTTACCATTTCTTCATTCAGGTCGATCACTTTTATCCCCAGATCTGCGCCTATCTTTTGTGGAATTTCATCACAGTTTTCAAAATCAAATTTCTCGCCCCAGCCGTTAAATCCCCAGTCTTCAATGAGAACATTTCCTTTGCTGTCTTTGACGAAAATAGGTCCATTATCTCTGATCCATACATCATCGGTAGGGTAAATTCTGAAATCAATATTCTTCATAGGGACTTTATTTTCTTCCAGAAGATGGATAATTCTGTTTTTTTCCTCAGCATTATAAGCAATAATGTGAACTTTTTCGCCTTCCTGAAGAGCTTTTGTCATATCCACCCATGTCTGCTCTACTCTTTTACGATAAGTCATACCATGTTGATAGTGATGCGGCCATTGCAGCCACGTTCCTTCATGCCGTGAAGATTCTTCGGGAAAATGATAATCTGTCTGTGCCATACTTAGTATAAAACTCAATATAAAAGTGAGTGTGAATAATTTTTTCATATCATTAAAATTTCTTTCCAATAAATACACCGAAATTAACATCAGTTTCAAAGCTGCTTCCTGCCTGGGAGATATTGCTTCCTATTCCCAGCTGCATTTTTTTCTTATTTTCTATTCCTAAACGGATCACCTGACTGCTGGACTGATGTTCTTTAAAACTGAAATCGGATTCTACAATCAGCATACTGTAAAGATTAAGCTTCTCATTGATTTTCGGGGTATATTCCAATAAAGTATAGAGTCCAAGGCCGAATTCTTTTGCATCAGTGGAATAAGTAAATGCAGGAAATACATTGATGGCAAAAACATCGGTTTCTTTTCCATATGCCAATCCTACAGAAGGCATAATATCTTTATCTGAAATGTGAACTCCTGCAGATACTCCCAGGTTTTTATCAATTCCATAATTAATATTCTGGTAGAGTTCCGGGGTAACCTTCTTTAAGGAATAGTCGTAGCTGATTGTTCCTGAAGCAAAGTAATTCCATTTGCCACTGAAATCTTTACTATAAATTCCCAAAAGTTCAGTCTCTTTATTTCCGCCATAAGCCTGGACAGAAATTTGTGACTTTGCACCAAAAGGGAATAATAAGATGAGGAGAAATATATTTTTCATTCTATTTGTTTTTTTGAAGTTGTACATTGTAAATGCATTGTTGTGATGATTTACAGGTGCAAAATTACATCTCTCCAAAAAACAAATCTTGTCCTAAATTGACATTCTTTCCAAACAACTGAAAATATTCAGCCAGCCAAAACGATAGAAATTAGGATATATTTTCAAAAGATATCCTACTACCAATTTACAGAAATAAAAGCAAAAAAGGTGAAAATCATTTAATTTTCACCTTTTTAAAACATCTTTAAATTTGTTTTATATGCTTAGCTCGGTTTGTACAATTTGTACATAAAGAACAGGAAGCCAATCCAGACAGGAATCAAAATAACCTGAATTTCCATTCCTGTAATACTCATCAATCCTAATATCAGAATCAAAAAGGCAATACAGATATAATTGGATACAGGATAAAATATAGAAGGGAACTTTGAATGAATTCCTGATGTATTTATAGATTTTTTAAATTTCAAATGGGTGTAGCATATCATCAGCCAGTTGATAATCAAAGTAGATACCACCAAAGCCATTAGGTATTCAAAAGCTTTTTCCGGTACCAGTTTATTAATGATAATACATATCCCGGCGAAGCAAGAAGAAATAATGATTGCATTGGTAGGAACAGAATTTTTATTCAGTTTTTTCAGGAACTTCGGAGCATTCCCCTGCTGAGCCAACCCAAAAAGCATTCTGCTGTTACTGTAAACACTACTGTTATATACTGATAAAGCCGCTGTTAAAACAATCAGGTTAAGAACATTCGCAATCAATGTATTGAACTGAATGACTTTACCAAAAACACTGAATTCAAGGCCATTCAGGTTTTGAAATACCATTACGAACGGACTGGATCCTTCTGTAATATCTCTCCAAGGGCTTAAAGAAAATAAGATTACTAAAGCTCCTACATAAAAAATAAGAATTCTATAGATCACCTGATTGGTAGCCTGTGGAATGGTTTTCTCCGGATTTTTAGCTTCTGCAGCAGTAATTCCGATCAGTTCCAATCCACCGAAAGAAAACATGATCATGGCCATTGCTGAAAATAATCCCGAATATCCGCTTTCTGTTTTATTAAATAACCCTTTCGGGAAGAATCCGCCGTCATTCCATAAATTGGTAATGGTTGCTTTTTCGCCTCCTGTACCGCTTATCAAAAGGTATACACCGAAGACAATCATAGCAATAATCGCAACTACTTTGATGATGGAAAACCAGAACTCTGTTTCACCGTACACCTTTACTGAAGCCAGATTCAGCGCATTGATCACTATGAAAAAGAATAAACTGGATACCCAGAGCGGAATTTCCGGCCACCAAAAATGAATATAATGTCCAATTGCGGTAAGTTCCGCCATACTTACCAGAATGTAGAGAATCCAGTAGTTCCATCCGGAAGCAAAACCGGGGAAATTTCCCCAATATTTGTAAGCAAAGTGGCTAAAGCTTCCTGATACGGGTTCCTGAACAACCATTTCACCAAGCTGACGCATAATAAAAAAGGCAATAATTCCTGCTAAAGCATAGCCTAAAATTACTGATGGTCCTGCCAGTACTGCAGCCGGTCCAATTCCCAGAAACAGCCCGGTTCCTATAGCACCTCCAAGGGCAATTAATTGTATATGTCGATTTGTTAATCCTCTAACTAAAGTCTCCTTTTCTCCTGTTTTATTTTCGTTGCTCATTGAATGAATTATTCGGTCGCTAAATATATAAAAACTTTTCAGAGAAATTCACATTCCATGGGGTAAATTGACAATTCACCCTTCTTCAAACCGGAAAGCCTCTTTCTATTTATACCTTTGCTGATAAAATGTAAAATACAATTACAAAAAGGGGTCTTAATCTATTCATCAGGCCCCCTTTTCTACAGTATCAATATTATTTTAATTCGCTATTTTGTATCCGAACATGGTACTTGTCACAACTTCGTACTTGTTACCGGAGGACACCCCCGCTACAGAAGCCATGCTTACTGTTTCTCCTGCACTCAGATATGCCATACATGAAATACTCGAACCAAAAACCCTAGTCACAGTAGGTTGATAAGACTGAACTAATATATTTCCTCCATTACCCGGAGCATAATTTTTTATCAGGTAAAGTACCGTCCATGTAAAATTCGGGTTTCCCGCTACATTACCATTATCAAATTGTGTAGATCCCTGGATCATGTAGTATCCGTTATTGGGTGCCGTAAAAGCTCCCGTAGAGGTATTGAGTACATTCCCCTTATTAAGAATTGTACCCTGAGGATAGGTAATTGCTGTTCTTATCCATGGATCGGAGGGGGTTGCAGTAGCGTTACACGACTGTCTGTCTGTAGTTGCCACTGCCGAGAAAGGATAAGTAGATTCTGCTGAAGGGATACTGTTTGAACTCGAAACCAACACCAGTTCCCAGGTTGTACCGGTAATAGTTCCTTTACTTACCAGAAGCGCATAATATCCGGGAGGAACTGTAATGGAAGAAACTCCCGGCCCGCTTCCATTCTGATCATCAATCAGTTCAGTACCATTGGAAGAAATCGTAAGAGTTTTTACTCCAGTATTCTTAAAGTGGTAAGTACGTCCGGTAAAATTACCCGCACCATTGATCGCCGCCGGCAGAGTTAATATTCCATCAGCGGCTCCATTATAAGCAATATAGTAATCATTGGCCCCAACAGGACCGCTTGCAGTCGCTGTTTTGTATGTTGCAGCAAATGAACCATTGACAGTCAGGGTACTGCCGGGATTTGCAGTATTAATCCCCACATTTCCAACCTGTGCGTTTACCGAAATACAATTTAAACCAGCCAATAGGGCCATGAAAAGCATCTTTTTTTTCATAAACAAGTACGTATTTTTAGAATCTAAAGGGTTCGGAATACTATCAATTATCATAAATTATTTAATAGAAGTTTCCGCAATACGAACCTACTGCGAAAAACGGGTAAACGAAGCACAGATCCTGTACGTATTTTTCCACAAAAATGTAGCGGTATTATGACATCAACAGATGGTGTTATTAATGTATTTCGTTGTAAATTTCCAACAGCTCAACCAGATTGCTAATCTTTAATTTCTGATAAACTCTTCGTTTGTAAGTTCCAACGGTTGACTCTTCAATGTTGAGTGCATTTGCAATTTCAAGGTTTCCGTTTCCTTTGGCCAAAAGATTAAAAACCTGCAGTTCTCTCTCCGACAAATCATCTACTGCTTTTTTCTTTTTATTTCCTTTCAGCATTTCATTCATAATCTCCGGAGTATAATAATACCCTTCTTTAAAGACAGATTCAACAGCTTTGACAAAATTTTCCGGATCACTCTGTTTATTCAGAAAACCATTCGCTCCTTCTTCAATATACTGCAGGGCAATATTTTCTTTGTAGGAGGTAAATATTAAGACAAGAATATCTTCAGAAATGGTTTTTATCTCTCTGACCATAGATTTGAGAATACTTCCGGGAAGTTCAATATCCAGAATAACCAGATCATATTTTTCAGATTCAATTTTCTGCTTGGCTTCTCCATAGGTTTCTGCAAAATCAACTTCAAAGTGATTAAAATTTTTCTCCAGGATCATAGCTGTCCCGACTCTTACTACATGATGGTCATCGGCAATGAGTATTTTTTTTGTCATATTTTAATAAGAATTTTAATAATGGTTCCAGTAGGAGTATTTTTATGAAAAGTCATTTCGGAATTAATTTTCATCATGAGCTGAACAACCATGTGAAGACCTAATCCATAGTTTTTAAAAATCATATGTTCACTGCCTTTTGTCTTAAAAAGTTCGGAATAGTAAATCCGTTGTTCATCGGACATCCCACTGCCGGTATCTGCGATACTGATTTCTATATGTGATTCTGCAGAGGCAGATGTGATGATAATTTCACCATCCGAAGTATTTTTCACTGCATTATCGATGATATTATGAAAAACCGTAAGGAGAATATTTTTGTTAAGCCTGCTCTTCAGTTGATGATCACAAAAATTATATATAAATGTATTTTTCCTTGCTGCTATTTCTTCAAATAACAACCTTTTGGTTTCAATCAGATCATAGATTGAATATTCTTCACCTGTTATATTTTCCTGTTTGTACAGTTCTGTGTACTCTTTAAGGCTTAAGGTAAATTTATACAGCTGTTCTGAAGTTTTATAAATGCTGTCAAAATATTTTTTTTGAGTCTTAAGATCTACGGACTGATGTAGTTCCTGGGAGAGAAGTGCAATAAATTTGACAGGTGTAGTAATATCATGGCTAATGCTTTCCACCAGCTTTTTTTGGTAATCAGATTCGTTTTTCAGCTTATTATTCGTTTCAAGCAGCTCTTTATCTTTATCAACGAGCGTATTTTTCAGAACTTTATTTTTCAATCGTAAAAAATTGGTCCTCGTCTGCACAATCACCAAAACGATGAAAATAGCAATCCCAGCCATCAGGATTTTAAAAAGAAGGGTCTGATAGAAATAGGCTTCCACTTCTACAGGAATCGTTTTATAAACAAATTTTCCAGTCTCAGAAGATAAGAACCGAACTAAAAAATTATAATTACCAGGTTGTAAATTGCCTACCCGGAAGGTTTTATCGCTTTTAATATCAACCCATGGCGTATTTTCGTTATCCGAAAGTTTTGCCTGCAGATAAATATTTTCCAAATCGGAATAGTAAGGAATATCAATATAAAGTTCAGCATTTTTATAACCGCATTCCAGAAACAATTTGTTGTTCAGCTGAATCATCTTCCCATTTACTCTTGCTCTTTCCAGATAAATGCTTTCAGCCTCCGGATAATAGGTTTTTACATTTTCCGGATTGAAAAAGACAAATCCTCCCATAGATGGAAAAACAAATTCCCCATCCTTCAATTGATGGGCACAGGGGTTGGCACTTCCATTGAATTCATTATTTAAAAGACCATGCATTTTGGTATACCGATAATAAGTGAGTGTTTCCTTCGGAGCTTTGATATATTGCAGAAGGGTATTTTCATTCACTTTAAACAAACCATTATCGGATGAGATCCATAAATTGGAGCTTTGATCTTCCAAGAGATAATGAGCATTGGCCAGAAAATCATTTTTATCAGACGGAATCTTAATAACCTTTTGACCTCTTATTAAATAAATTCCTCTGTTGTAGGTCGTCAACCATATATTCCGGTCTTTTGTCCTGATGATCTGTTTTACCGGAAGTCCTTTTCCGACAATCATCACCACTTTATTCTGAGTAAGGGAATATACATAGATTCCACCATTACTTCCCAGATAAAGAAGGTCTTTATCATATCTTATAATAGCATCTATATTATCTTTACAAGAAATAATTCTCTCAATCTCCTTAAAATGATCATGTTTAAATATATAAACATAAGATTTTTTTCCTCTAACAAGAGATGCCATGTACAGACCTCCGCTTTTATACAACCCGTCAATCTCTTTCCCTTTAAAAGAAATAGAATCATATGTTGCAAATCCGGAATTTTTACTCCTTATATGAATAGAATTATTTTCACGATACACCAGATTTCCGGAGTTATCCTCCAGTATATATCGCTTATCATAAGATTGAGGAGCAGAATATATTCTTTCTGACGAGCTCTGAGAATATTTAATACCTTCCTGGGTAAGAACGGAATCATCCCCATAAGGAATTGCTGCATAGCAAACCTCATCCTGATAAGGCAAGCTCTTTCTGGAAACAGAGAAATTGGAAAGGCTTAGAATTTTTAGCCCATTAATGGAGCTCCCGATGTATAACTTATGAACAGCGTCATCATAAAACATGGTCCCTGAAATATCTTTATCAATGTCGCTATATTCTAACAAATAAGTGAGTTTGAATTTTCCTTCCGAGAATTCGCTTCTGTATATTTTACCATGATTGATCAAGAATACCTGTCCGGTAATTTGCTGCCAATAAATTTTTGTTTCCGGATCAGCATAAAGAGCTGGTGCATTGAGATAAGAATATTTCCCCTGATACAACTGAAATATTTTTTTATTTTCATTGTCAACAATAAAAACATGATCCCCATGCACAAACAATTTCTTTAATTTATAATGAGGGAATCTCAGATCAATTATGATATTTTTTTTACTTCTCTTATCAACGTAAGTAATTTTATTATTTTCAAAATAATAAGAGCCTGTACTTAACCGGATAAAATAAGAATCGATGTAAGAAATAAATCTTACGGTAACATTATTTTTTACAAGTTGTTTATATATCTTCTGATTTCCTGTACTTCCCAGCTTAAAAACCTGATCAGATGATATCGTATGTGGTTTTCTTTGAGAAATCAGAAGTACATCTTTTTCGGAAGCATTAAAAATTGTAATACTGTCTTTTTGTATGTTCCCAAAGAAATCACCGAAGCTTAAGTTTTTGAATTTAAAATTTCTGTACTGTACAAAATTACTTCCATCGTACCGTACTACCCTACCTTCCATAGATAGCCAAATAAACCCATATTTATCTTTTACAATGTCTTTGATGCTGTTTTGAGGCAGACCATTATCCATGTTATACCATTGGGTAGTATAACTTTGTCCTTTAATACATAAGAAAAATAAGAGTGAAAGAAAGTAAAACAGCTTCATTCAGTAAGCCAGCGTTATATTTATGACAAATATATTATAGAAAATTAAATTTAATGTAAATATTTATCCACAATTATGTGAATTTTTTTCTACATAAATATTTATTAATAATGTATCGATTATAATAAATTTGAAAAAACCAAAATTTGTTCCCTCATCAGCGCTATCATCAGGCGTACTACTAGAAACACAGTCTATTTTTGTTCGCAAAAAAATATGATCTCCCTCTGTCCGGGGAGATCATTGTTTTATGATAATAAAATTTAATGTAAAAACGAAAAACCTGAGTCTACAAAAATTCTTTCGGAATCGAAATATTATTATTTTTCATGTACTCCAGAAGGCTCTGATATTTGTCTTCATATGCATCTATTCCACATTTATGGGAGATACTGCAAATATCAGAAGGCTTGATGTCTAAAATAGCTGATATTTTAGTCAGTATTTCCAGGTTAATCTTCACCTTGGAATTTTCAATATCGGAATATGCCTTCTGGGAAATTCCCATTTCAAAAGCCATATATTCTTGCGTAAGATCTTTATTCCTGCGTATTTTCCTGATATTTTGTCCACATACTTTCATCGTTTTTGTTTTAGTAGTTTTCGGTATATTTTAGAAGATTATCTATTAGCCTCCAACAAAGTTAATAAATACCTTTGGCAAAACATTATACACGTT
>JASLCD010000332.1 GCA_030146295.1 Chryseobacterium sp. | reverse complement strand
TTATTCTTAGCCAAGTAGGAGCTCCGGTGAGGGATCAACTCTTAGAGAAGAACAGCTTCGGCCGTTCCGTGAGATGCTCCAATGTGAACCACTTTTCGGTCGGGGTTTGTTTTAGTAATCAATTAACGGGCGTTTTCAAAAAATTTCAAAAGAAGGCTAAGTACTTCATCAGAAAAACAGAAAGTAAAATTTATTAGAGAGGATAATGAAGAATGAATTTTGAATCTCAAAAATATAAAAGCATAAAAAATAATGGAGTCAGAACAATTACAAAAATTATTTACTCATTTAGAAAAGGTTATTACATGGCGTATCAATAACCCATCAGAAGATTTTAATGTAGGAGCCCCTGAATTTAAGACCAGTAACCATGAAAATTTTCAATTAGGAGATTATATTTCAGGGAAAGAGTTTGCCCATCAGGAAGTTGTGATTCTTTTAATGGCTTTGCTGCCACGATTAGATCCGTCATTACTGAAACGCATTTATTTGGAGTTTCCAGGGAGTGCGCTGTTTGACTTCTGTGCAACCAACGATAGCGGCAGGCTCTTTTATCCTACAATTCAGGCAGCTCAGTATATTTTAGGAGGAGAGAGTATTTCAGAGCGATTGAAATCACTGGATTATTTGGGGCCAAATTCGGTTTTAAGTAAAGAAGAACTCATTGCTTTTTCAGGCTCAGCTCACGAACAGATATCTATGAACAGCCAGATAAGTGTTCATGGAGAAGCTTTTAACAAGATTATTTTTGGCGTTGAATTATTGCCGAAAATGAGCAGTGAATTTCCGGCAGAACAAATACTTACCCGTCGATCATGGGCAGATTTAATACTTCCACAGACTACGCTGAATGAACTTAAAAGTATTGAAGCCTGGTACAATAGCAGTCGGGTTCTCATGGAAGATTGGGGAATGCAGACAAAACTTAAACCAGGATTCAGGGTATTGTTTTATGGAGAACCGGGGACCGGAAAAACTCTTGCAGCCAGTCTTTTAGGAAAATACACCAACCGTCCTGTTTTCAGAGTAGATGTTTCTATGCTGGTTTCAAAGTACATCGGGGAAACAGAAAAACAATTGGCTAAACTGTTCGACAAAGCAGAAAATAAAAACTGGATTTTATTTTTTGATGAAGCAGATGCTATTTTCGGAAAACGAACCTCTGTAAAAGATTCTCATGACAAATATGCCAATCAGGAAGTTTCTTATTTACTGCAACGGGTAGAAACATTTTCAGGGCTTATTATTCTGGCATCCAACTTTAAAAATAATATAGATAAAGCCTTTACGAGACGTTTTCATAGCTGTATACAATTCAATAATCCAAAGTATGAAGAGCGTTTGCGTATGTGGCAGCAAAACTTACCCGAACAATTACAACTTGAAGATATTGATCTGGACCAAATTGCCAAACGATATGAATTAACCGGTTCCAATATTATGAATATCATACAGGATGTCAGTTTAAAAACAATTGCATTAAAGGGGAATGGGTACAAAGTAAGTATGAACATGTTATTAGACAGCATCAAAAAAGAATATGTAAAAGAAGATAAGATATTCATGTAAAAGACTGATTTTCAAATAAATTTCCTGATGTTTTAAAATTCAGAAAAAATCAGAGTTATCAACCTAATCGACTGTAAAACTAAAACTAATGAAAGCAAATATTCTACTGCTGATCATATTGAGCAGCCTCATGCTGGGCTGCCGGAGCAAGCACAAAATTACATCCGCATATAAAGAAAATACAAAAGAAACAGAAACCGTTAAAGCTGATTCTTCAGGCTTACAAAGCTCACAGTCAATTCAGAGTCAATTATCTGATGAGACACTGAAGGAAGGAAGAAATGAAATATCCGGAGATCTTTTGATCAAAGGAAAATCTGATGGATCAGATCCTTTTGTTTTTTATAATGTGGTAGGGCGGGACACTATTCAGCGTATTTCCATCGTGGGAAATGCAGATTACTCTATCAGCAACCATTATGCAAAGATCAATCATGAAAAATCGGAGGTTAAAAAAGATGAATCTACCCATGTTATTCATGATGTAACCCGGACAATGAGTTCAAAAGAAACCCGCAAAGAAGTGGCTTCAAAAGTCTCTGAGGAAACAAAAAAAATTCAATCAGATGGACTGGAGATCCTGGCCTGGATTTTCATTGCGATTATTGGAATCACTTTAATACTCATCTTTTTCACGTATAAATATTTTAAGCTATGAAAACATCACAAAAAGGAATCAACCTGATTATATCATTTGAAGGTTTCAGTTCAAAGCCTTATCTGGATTCTGCAGGAATTCCGACAATAGGCTATGGAAATACTTACTATCCAGGTGGAAGAAAAGTAACCATGAAAGACCCTGCCATCACCAAAGAAAAAGGGGTAGAGCTATTTTCATCTGTTTTACCGACTTATGAAAAAAAAGTCAATAGTAAAGTTAAAGCGGTTCTTACTCAAAACCAATTTGATGCGCTTGTATCACACACTTATAATACTGGCGGATCTGATACTTTGTTTTCTTTGATTAATAAAAAAGCAGGGGAGGAAGCCATCAGAAATTGGTTGACCACAAAATACATTACTGCCGCTGGAAAAACGTTAAACGGGCTCATCCGCAGAAGAAAGGCCGAAGCAGATTTATTCTTTTCCAAATAAGCAATTCTCATTGTAATAATGGGACTTTAAACCAGATATTCTCATTGGAAATCAATCTCCAGCATCAGGCGACTTCAGGAAGTGGCCTTTCATAGCCTCCTTTTTCGGGCTTCAAACTGCTTATACAGTTTAAATTTCACACAAAGATTTTATAGTATCATTGTCATATTTGGGGATGGCAAAGGCAGAATCAGTCTCATTGATTCTTTCCCAATAAACTTGTAGTCATACAGCTTTATTAGCAGCTGTATTCCTTTCATCAACCCCCTTTAAAATGCTGCGCGACAGAATTAACCTTTAGCCTTTCCTCAATTATCAATTTTATCAAAACTAATTATCAATTATCAAATGAGTACACCATTACATACAATTTTCACTTGGTTTGAAACCGGAGATTTCCCAACAGAAACCCAGTTTAAAGACACATTTTTATCTTTTTATCATAAAGATGACTTAATCCCTATGGAAGGTATTGAGGGGTTTGAAGAAATTTTTCAATTATTTGCCAGTGCGGAAGCACTTCAAGCACATTTAAAAGACCCCAATGCTCATTCTGACTATCTGGCTTTATTGAATGCCGGCAATCTGACCCCGGCCCATGTTGACAGCTGGAAAAGCAAACTTGGAATAAACAATATTGCTACAGTTGACAGTTCCGAACAATTAGGGAATGTGTACACTAAAATACAGGTAAATAGTTTGGTAGATGCGTTGAAAGACGCTGACAAAGACTTAGCCCTGAAAATCGAAAATATTAGAAAGATACTATTGTCTAATGATCTGTCTTTAGATGAACTTCAGGAAATAGTAAACTTCATTAAAAAAAATAAGGAAGATATTGAAGCTTTAAAAGCTTTACCAATAGGGGAATCAAGCGAAGATAAAGTAAAGCTGCTCCTTGACTACAATGGGTTGAACAGTCCGAAAAATCAACAGGAGTTTAATAAGCAGATCTATGATAAGGTTTTGCTGCTCTCAGAGACAGCTACAAGTGCGGTGGTGCAGATTACCGGAAGTGCCGTATTTCCCAATACCCTTGAAACGGAAAATGTGATCATTCAGGCTCGCGACAGTGTGACAGGCAAAAAAATAAATATTGATGATTATGCAACCAACCAAACCATCGAGATTAAGATGCTGGGAGACCTTGCTAATCCGATTAACATACTCATTTTAAAAGTTAAACCATAAAAAAATAAAAAACTATGAATAATAACGCAGTAATCAGTAATAACGCAAATCAGGATAATTTTTTCGGGGAGTTACAACGTACCCGTTTTCAACAATTTACTTCATTTCCCAGTACGGATGGTGTTCCTGCAGGTTGGATAATTGATTATAATGGTCAGTTGCATCAGTGGAACGGAACCGAATGGATTAATCTGGCCGAAAATTATGTGCATCCGGATTATCCGCTCACTAATAATCCATTTCAGACCAATCAGACAGGCGGGCTTCTATTGCTCAGCCAGTTACTGACCAATAGTTCAGGGCATGTTATTAAAGTAGCAGGCCGAAATCTTACCAATGCAGATATTGTTTCTATTTTCCTGAATGACGCTGTTCAGTCAGGCACCTATACATGGTCATCCTATAAAATTAAAACTTATATCGAAAACTTGATAGGACAAAGCCTTACAGGAGCACTGATCTATCAGCCGGGAGGTTATACTCCTTCTACTGTTGAAGGTTTAATGACGATGCCTTCACCTGCTACATCAGCTGTAATTAAAGCTGGAATGGTATGGGTGATTACAGCAAATGGATGGGTGGGTAATGAACCTGTTTCTGTGGGTGACCATCTTATTGCCAATACCGATGATGCTTACAATGTACCTAAAAATTACCAGATTATTGAAAAAGGTATTCCTGACCTTGTAGACGCTACAGATACGGTAAAAGGGTTGATTTTGCTCGCTACAGATGCTGAAGCTATTGCCGGAATCAATAGTACCAAAGCAATGACTCCAAAATCTACGATAGCTGTTTTGGATGCAAAAATTAAATCTCAAACATGGGATATAGGAGATGGGGCGTCCGTTAATTTCACCATCACCCATGGTTGGAATACCATGAATGTTGATTATATCTGTTATCGTAATGCTGATAATAGAAAGATAAATGTAAGCTGTGTGGCTTTATCAGAAAATGATGTACAAATAGATGTTTTAGCACCTCTTACCCCGAATGAATATAGAATTACATTAACTGCTAGATTAGACTAATGATTGCTCCTGAATATTTTAACAATCACATCGCTGTAGAAGGCGAGATAATTGTGAAAAGTGTTCCAAACGATGCAGGTTCTGTAATGGTTTGGAATTCTGTAACGAAAAAAATCAGCACACGAACCCATGCGGAAATAGTTTCTGATTTAAATTTAGTAACAACAAATACGTACCAGGATATACCGGTAAGAAAATCCTTCTCAGGAGCTACCGGTAACGCTTATAATGCAGCTGCTTTAGAAGTAAGAGGTAATGGTGCATCGGATACAATCTACCCCGCAATCTCTTTTCATCAGCCGGGTCTTTATGCTGCTGCCCTGCAGTATAGGTCAAACGGTTATCACTTTATGAATATCAATGGGAATGCTTTTGACAACGTTAATGCAGCCGGATATTATAAAGACGGGTCCAATAATGAAAGATTTCTTACAGGAGCCGGTGGAGACTATGATTCCCGAAAAAAAGAAGACTCCTGGTTTCATTCCGGAAGAAATTTCCCACAGGGAACATTGATTGAAACTGATGTAGACTATTCTGTAGACTACGGAGATCAATTTCTTTTGGAGATTAAAGGGAATATGTACGGAAGCGATCAGCCTTTAGACTGTAAGATCCAGGGCTATATCTATAACGGTACTATTATTTCTCATAGTGGTTATTCTACATTATATTATTGGAACGGGATCACTGCTTTAAATCTGAACGGTAAACTTTGTTTTTGGTTTACTCAATTATCTTACTGGCAGGGGTTTGATGTAAAATTAACTGTTGGATATGGAGGCTTGGACCAGGGGAGAAACCGGGTTACTTCAGTTTCGGATCATCCGGATCCGGGAGGAACAAAAAGAGTTCAGATAAATCTGAAACACTTACTTACAAAAGAAGAGATCGTTTCAAGCAATACATTTTGGGAAAAGAAAGATATTGGAGGTTTTTGGGCATTAGATTCGGATAAGCCTATAGCCGGGCTCAATGGAAATGGCGCACAAGTAATATTGTCCGGAGGCTTGTTAGCATCAGATTCTTACATAGATAAAGATTATATTCCTGCTAATGGCATTCATGCCAAAGGGTTTGTGCAATCCGATGAAGGGTTTCAGAACAGATATTACAAACAAGATGAAAGAAATAGAATTTGGTCATTTGCCAATGCAGACACTTATGGACTTTCTTATTATCAGGGAAGTGCAAGTAGCTATGGTGAAGGTGTAGGTATTCATTTTGGAGATACGGGGCAGCCAACCCATTATCTGGGGCGGTCCGGCAGAATTTATTCTAAACAAGGTATTTATTCTACTTCATTTAATACGGGAAACCAACAGGTTTTAAATTATAGCGGTGCATCCACATTGTATATAGGAAACCCTACTATTAATACTATTATAGAATCTAATAACAGTGATATAATACATTATAAAAATGGAGTAAACGGTGTAGTTTGGGATGCTCATAATTTGGATCCGTCAACTTTTGTTAAGCCATCCACTTTAGATAGTTATGTTCCTTATAATGGTGCAGCACAAGATGTTAATCTTGGAGCAAAGGATTTAGAATTTGATGAAGGAGGATCTGTCAACAAACACCAAAACAAGGTAAAGGTATTTAATAAGGTATATCAGGGCTATTATGATGATGGAGGGCACACAGGTATTTTAGCTATTAAAATGCCGCAGGCTTCACCAGAGCAGGCCATGTTTAGTATTGATATCAATATTTACGGATATGAAAGTCAATACCTTGGGAAAGTGAATGTTGCCTTTTACAAATATGTATCAGGAACTGTGATCTCTAATGGTTCAAAAGCTATATGGGAAGTAACAGATAATTTTCCTACCACTACAGCAAGGATCGGAATCGGAACAGACGGATATGTCAGTATCTTATTGGGAGAATCGGATACCTTCTGGAATGGCTATTTTTCATTTGAAGTAGCTAAAATGGAAACCAAATATGGGTATTATAATCGGGATTGGAATATAGGATGGTCTCATGCTATAGAACCTAATTTTGACTCCTATTCTACTAATATCATTGTTTTGCCTTCTGATGTAGTTGCAACAAGAAGCTGGTTAACTCATTTTGCAGATAATAACTATATACCTAGGAAAGTACAGTATAATGATAACTTCAATGGTCTTGGAGGGTATTCCACGTCCGGAATTTACAGAGCCAACAATAATGGAGGAGGAGTTTATCATTTAAATAGTCCTATGCTGCATATGGGTGCTCAGGAAAGCACGGCCCAGTTACAGGTAAAATATAATGATAGTACTGCAGATGCAGGAGAATTGGTCTATAGAAGTGGATATAATGGTAACTGGAGTCTGTGGAGAAGAGCTTGGGATAATGTCAATTTTAAACCAAGTGATTACCAGACAAGGAATACGGATGAAATTATATCGGCAGCAAAATCCTATTACAACAGAATCCCTTTTAAACTAAAAAATAGTTCATATAAATCCTGGTCTATTCAGAAACCTACCAATAACAATCTGATACTGGCACCTTCTGCTACAAAGAATGCAGAAGATTGGGATGTAAGTAACGGAATAGAATTCACCGATGGCGGCCAGGTTTTATCAAAAGGCTTTAATAAAATCGGATATAATGATAACTATATTTTAACTGCTGGCGGGGGACAAAGATTAGCTTCAGATTTTATATCATCTTCAGACTTAGGAAACTATCTCAGAAAAGATGGTGGTACTATGACAGGTGCTTTTAATATAGAGTCTCCTTCTATGCTAGGTAAGTGGAAAAGTACTGCACAAACAGGGAATTATCTGACCTGGCAAAAATATGACGGAGCTAAAGATATAGCTTATATTGGAGCTGATGGAAATTCTGCCGTATGGGGCGGAACAGGAGATAATTTTGCAATGAGAGCTGTAAATGGAGGTGACTTATTATTAAGTTCAGACAGTGGTGCTGTTAAAATTCAAGGAGGTATTCCCTGGACGACAAACAATTTTAATCCCGGGGAGTACTTAGCAAAAAGAGGAGGGCATCAGGATGCAGCCGCAGTAAAAACCGATTTTCCTTTAGGAGTTACAGATTGGGCAGCAGGAACTGGATTTCCAACTACTTATGGTAACTCTTTACACATTGCAGGAAGTAATACATGGTACCATAGAATAGATTTCCCTTTATTCAGCAATCACTTAGAATATTGGCAGGCGATCAATACAACAACCATGACCAAAAAAGGGAATATTCCTTTGCTGTCAGATGGAGAATCGCTTTGGACTAATAATAATTTTAATCCTGATGCTAAAGTGAATTCTGCAGAAAATGCTCAGACATTAGGATTCTCAAATGGTTTATCAGCAGGTGCGCCTTACATATACCATAAAACTGATGGCTATGTATTTTTAGCAACCCACAATTGGGTGAGCAGTAAGTTTGTGAATGTTGATGGCCAGCAAGATATTACCGGACTTAAGACTATTAAAAGCAGAGCAAAGAATACAGGTACAGGCTGGGGGAATACCAGTACTTCAACCGACTATTCTTTTTTAGTAGAAACTGAAAGCGGTTCAAATCCTGATAATCAGTACACCGCATCCATCGGGTTTTCTTCCAATAGCGGAACACAAGCCGGTATCTATGTAAGAAGTAATGACGGAGATGGTACATCTATGGCCTTTTCAACAACCAATTCGTTTGCAGCAGGGCCTCAGATAGCAATGACTGTTGACAGTTACGGTACTGTTAATCATGTAAGATCAAGACCTACCTTTCAGGGAAATGTAATCTGGGATGCTGGTAATCTTACCACTTCTATGGTAAGCAACTGGAACAATAAGTTTAAAGATTTAAAGTTTGTTGCTGACCTGAATTCCGTTTCTGAATCTGGAATTTATAGACAGGAATTCCCGTCTTCCGGATTTAATTATACAACTACTCTAAACCTAAACTCAGCTGATGGAAGACAACAGTTAACCATTGACAGAGAAGGTAATGCTATGAAGTTCAGAGGAAATACCTCTGCTTCCGGAAATACAGGATGGGGGCTTTGGAGAACGGTTTGGAGTGATTTGAATTTTTCTCAGGCCAATATTAATTCATGGAATTCTATAGCCAATTCCGGGATCAGAGTAAATACTCCATTTACTACCAATACAGGAAACGGATTAATGGTTGTTGATCACTATCACGGTGGAGAATCCGGTATATATAATGAAAAAGATGAATTCTATTTAGCTGTATTACAAGATGAATATTATAAATATTCAAGCAGTTATAAGGGCTGGGAAGGTATTAATTTCAACAGAGGAAACAAAAATATTGGTATTGGCACGCCAGCTGATGATTCGCATAAAGTAAATGTTGCAGGATCAGTCTACGCTGGAGACTTTGTAAAGGCTGCTAATAACTTTAAATCCGAATATGAAGAGCCTAATACGTTATTTATTCCGGACGGAAGTTTATCCCGCCTTGATGATGAAATTATCAATGAAGACTCCAGAATGAGATTATCTCATGGTATGATTGAGCAGCAGCTGGGAGTGCAATATTATGATTCCGATCATAGAATGTTGGTAATCAGATGTACATATGGTGAGGAATTTGTGCTAGGAAAGTGTTTCAGAGGTCAGAGAATATTGGTAATCAATGCCAGTGATAGCCATGGACAAGGATTTTACATAAAAAGCGCAGGCTTTTCTTACAAAATAAAACCTTATAGCTCTATCCAGTTATTTGTCTGGGATGAAAAGACCGTTTATAAATATGCAGAAAATCAGATGTTTTAAAAAATGATTTGTTGCAGATAATATAAAATGACGTCACTTATTTTAAAGTGGCGTCATTTTTTTTGTTCAGGATCATGTCGGGATTATCTCCGGACTTTATAGGTGATGTCGTTTTTGGATCAGATGAAAAGGCAGAGATCGTTATTTTTCAGATCATTGCGGTTCTCAATTAATGAACAAGCGCCCATATCAAAACGCCGATTCCCGCATAAACAGTCACAGTAATGATATCGGCTATAGGTTGAGAAAAGCGTTTTTCTGCGATTTTTTCGCCATTGATCTGGTTCTTATGAAATTTCAGGATTTTTTTAGGATTATGAACAGGATGTGCAACCAGACTATCGCTTTCCCATCTGTCAACTATTATTTTATAGCTTTTGCCGTCCACATCAATTTTTACATTTTTGTTGGGAGCAAGTTTCTCCTGAATATTAACCGGAGCAGGCGGTTGAGGCGTTATACTTTGTACTTGCGTAGAATTGCTGTTAGCCAAATCATTCGTTTTTTTCGGCATCTGCTTATTGTCGGCAGTTGCATCCGGTTGTTTTTTAACCTGATAAGTATAGCAGCTGGTCAGAGAAAATGTGAAAATGATGAGATAAAGATACTTTTGCATAAGCCAAATTTAAGAATTAAACGGAATATTTGGCGTTTTCTTTTAAAAGATCCTTTTTTTATAAAAAAACAGACCTGTCAATGAAAGTAAAATGGAAGGAGATTTAAAAAACAACTGTACTTTGCCGAAAGGTTAAAATAAAGTGAAATTTGCATACAGGAAGGCGCTCTTGGATTATTGTTTGTATTTTTATGAAATTAAATGTAGTCGTAATTAGTTAGTATGAGCGCTGTACAAAATCCAAACATAAAAGCCGTTTTTTTTTGATATTGACGGAACATTAATCAGTTTAAAAACCAAAATAATTCCGGAATCAACCCGGAATGCAATAAAAAATCTTAGGGCAAAAGGAATTAAAGTTATTGTAGCAACCGGCCGATCCATCAATGATCTGGGTCATATTAAGCATATTGAGTTTGATGGTTTTCTTACATTCAACGGGGGGTACTGTATGACCGTTGATGGTGAGGTGATGTTCAGACAGACCCTTCATCCCGGCGATATTAAAAATCTGATCTGCTACTCAGAAAAATCAGAGGTGAGCTTTTCATTAATGTATGAAGATAAGGTAAGAATCAGTCATGAAAGTTCGCAGGTCGCAGCACTATATATTCACCTGAATCTTCCTGTACCCCCTCTGTATGATAAAGAAAATGTTGATGTTGAAAACGTTATGCAGGTTAATATTTTTATCGATCCTGAACAGGAAGAATCATTTATGCAGGAAGTGATGCCCAATTCGCTGTCATCAAGATGGGCACCATCCTTTGCCGATGTAAATCCGGGGGGAATCAGCAAGCAAAAGGGAGTACAGCATTTTTGTGAGCATTTTAATATTGATGTATCCGAAACGATGGCTTTCGGAGATGGCGGAAACGATATTTCTATGCTGAAGTTTGTGAAAATAGGGGTTGCAATGGGGAACGCAGGAGACAATGTAAAAGAAGTGGCAGATTTTGTAACTGAAGAGGTTGACAATCATGGTGTAGAAGCCGCGCTGATTCATTTCGGGTTGCTAGACTCCGACTCAACCATGATCGCGGGATCATAAAATAAATCTTCAACAAAATTCATTACGTCTTTTTAAGGGAGACTCTAAAGAATTAAGCCTCGTTTCTGAATTGAAGCAGAGGCTGTTCTCTTTTGGTTTTTCCCCTGTTTTATTTAGGATAAATCACAAACCAATTCTGCATTTTGTACAGACATCTGTGATGTCTATAAATTAATTTAGTAATGCCATATTTTTTTCTATATTTAGAACAAGTATATCACTGTATAATAAATGTTTTACCAATGATTACAAAAATGGCCTGTCTTTGTATTTTGCACTCTAAAGCATGCCTGTGAATATAATATAAAAAAAAGACAATGCCGATAAATCTAATACCTCCGGACGGAGGCCTGTTATATAAGGAAACAGATATGACTCAGTTTTTCCCTGAGCCTTTAAATGCAATAACAGCCCTATTATTTTTAGCCATCGCTATTTTCTGGACCCTCAAAATGAAAGGTAATTTTAAAAAATATCCTTTTTTAACCTACTGTCTGGTTTTATTATATATTGGTGCCATAGGGGGAACGGTTTACCATTCTTTCAGGCAATGGCCGGTATTTATCATGATGGATTGGCTGCCTATTATGCTGCTCTGTCTGTCTGCCGGATTTTATTTTATAGCGCAGAGTACCAGATGGTATTATGCTGTTGTCCTGGTTCTGGTATATACAGCACTTATGGTGGGTTTGAGAAACTGGATTCTGGTGGATAACCCTTCTCTTTTTATCAACGTCAATTATGCCATCATGGCTTCATTTGTGGTTTTCTCGGTACTAAGGTATTTGATCTATACCCAATGGAAAGCCGGCAAATGGGTAGGCTTTGCTGTATTATCATTTGTGTTTGCACTGACCTTCCGTATCGCTGATAAATGGGAATGGTTCAGCTTCGGAACACACTTCTTATGGCATACTTTCGGGGCGGTGGCGACGTTTTGTATGTTTAATTATATTTATCTTACCCGGGATATCATTAGAAAGGCGTAAGTTTTTAGATCTTTCGTCAGATCATGACTGTAATTCTTTTTTAATGCAAAGTTCATTGATAATTTCGTTGTATTGTAAGTAAGCTAAGTACTTCGACTTCGTCGTTCATGAAGCGGTGTGCCTATCCATGCATTTCGAGGAATCAGCAAAGTTGATTCTACATTTTTGCTATCTTAAAAATCATCAGTTTCAAAAATAAAAATCTCCGTCAAATATCATCAGTAAATTATCTTTTTATTCACTAAACTCCTTAAAATTAGGGATTTCCTATCCTTGTTTTTATTTGTAAGTTAGTGCCGCAAAAATAGTACAGGATAAAAATATACAGAACGATTCTGATGAAGAAGGATCCGTGCTGTTGTATCCTCTACTATTTAAAAGAATTTTATACACCAAAAACTAAATTTATTACAATGAAGAAGACTCTGATTATTCTATCTATGGGCGCTGTGCTTGCTGCCTGCAACAAAAAGTCTGAAAAAAAAACAGATGCTGTAAAGGATACCGTCGCCATAGGAAATACTACAGCTACTGAAAAATCTCCGGAAGGAAAAACTCAATTTGATATCAGCTCCCTATCGGTTTCTACTGCTGAGGTAGGTGATTTTCCATTTTTCAGTTTTCCCAAAGGACTGGACTTTCAAAACAAACCGGTACAAAGAAGTTTTGACAGGCTGTTCTTTCCCCTTAAAGGGATGATGACCCCGATAGAAGGAAAAGTTTGGAAAACCTATGTCGTAAATGAGAAAAGCAATACAGAAGACTGGTCGTTGCCCTATTTTTTGAAAAGCTATGATGAAGCCATTACAAAAGTGGGCGGCGTAAAAATATTTGATGGAAAAGTTTCCCAGCAGGAACTTGACAGAATAAAAGAAGATGCCAAATACTTTGGAGAAGAAGGTTCTATAGACTATTGGAATGAACCCGTAAAAGTGTATGTTATAAGAAGATCCAATGGTGATGATATTTATATTCAGCTCTATGGAAATACTTCTACCGGAGCAATACAGATTTTACAGAAAGCCCCGGTTGAGCAGGGCGCAAAACCATAGAGTGGAGCTGGTGAAAAAATAAGGTAAATCCTGCAATAATAGAGAGAAGCCTTCTGAGAACTTGGAAAGAAGTAATAATTCTTTTCGCAGATATAACCCAAAAAAAGAGATGAATCAAACTGATTCATCTCTTTTTTTATATTGCTTTATATTAAGCCTCAATAAATTCCAAAAGGTCTTTATTGATCGTTTCGTGCTCTGTAGTCGGCATTCCGTGAGGAAAACCCGGGTAAGTAATCAGTTTACCGTTCTTTAATAATTTCGCTGATTTTATAGCAGAATTTTCAATTGGAACAATCTGGTCATCTTCTCCATGTAAAACCAACACCGGAA
>JASLCD010000329.1 GCA_030146295.1 Chryseobacterium sp. | reverse complement strand
TAACTTTGCAGGCTGTAAAAAAAATTATGAAGAAGAAAAATATACTAAAAGGTGTTTTATTTGTAGGTATTGGAGCTAGTATATACGGTATGTTGGCCACTTTTGTGAAAATGGCTTACCATGATGGTTTCACCACTTCGGAAGTGACTACTTCCCAGTTCGTATTAGGTTTGACAGGACTTTTGATCCTTAATTTTATCCAGACCATCACCTCAAAACAGAAATTATCACTGCCAAATTCTAAAGAAGTCAGAATGCTGCTGCTTGCAGGAACTTCTTTGGGAGGAACAAGTTTATTCTATTATATTGCTGTACAGTATATCAATGTTTCAATTGCTATTGTACTATTGATGCAGTCTGTATGGTTCAGTGTAGTGGTGGAAAGTATTATTTCAAAAAAACTGCCTAATGCAAGAAAAGTAGTTTCTGTGGTGATCGTGCTGCTGGGAACAGTTCTGGCAACAAATCTTATTAATATGGAAATAGAGCTGGACTGGCATGGTGTCTTTTGGGGGCTGATGGCAGCCGCTTCATATACCCTGACGATGTTTACGTCCAATACACTGGCTACCCATCTTCCGGTTTTCAGAAAAAGTATTATTATGCTGGCAGGTGGTTCTGTAGTGGTTTTTGCCTTTTTATTCTTTGCTCAGATAGGTCCCATGTATTTTGATAGCTTACAATCATTATACTTAAACTTTACAGATAATACAGAACATATCCATTCATTTAATTATTCAATATTCCTGACATATGGATTTGTACTGGCTCTTTTTGGAACCATTATTCCACCGATTTTATTCAATATCGGATTTCCGAATGCAGGATTAGGGTTGGGAAGTATTGTTTCATCTCTCGAACTTCCGGTGTCTGTAACAATGGCTTTTGTTTTATTGGGTGAGAAAGTATTTTTGATCCAATGGGTAGGAATAGCTCTGATCCTTTTTGCTATTGTTTTGATGAATTTACCTTCAAAAAAAGTAAAAGAAGTTTCGGTAGCGGAACTGTCATAAAATATATAAATAAAAATCACAGTTGAAACCGTTCCTTTTGGAGCGGTTTTTTTAATTTTATTCTTTAAAATAAAAGTTTCATGAAACATTTCAGAAATATAGCGGCTGCTTTTGCATTGGGAGTGTCCGGTTTTATGTTTTCACAGGTAAAACCTCTGGATGCAATGCTTTCCGATTATAAATATCCTTTTGAAGTTCATTTTCTTACGTTAAAATCTCAGGGTGAAGATTTGAAAATGGCCTATATGGATGTAAAGCCGCAAAAGCCCAACGGTAAAACGATAATGCTTCTCCATGGAAAGAATTTCAACGGAGCTTATTGGGAGAAGACGGCAAAAGATTTGTCAGCAAAAGGATTTCGGGTCGTGATTCCTGATCAGATTGGATTTGGAAAATCGTCCAAACCTCATGCATACCAGTTTTCTTTTTCACAGCTGGCAGAAAATACAAAAGCAGTTCTGGATGAATTAAAGATTGATAAGGCAATAGTACTGGGGCATTCAATGGGAGGAATGGTAGCAACCAGATTTACATTACTGTATCCGGAGAAAGTACAGAAACTGGTTCTTGAAAACCCAATCGGTCTTGAAGATTATAAAACGTTTGCTGCTTACCAGACCATTGATCAGGCGTATCAGTCTGAACTTAAAAATACATCAGAAACTTATAAAAACTATCAGCTGAAATTCTATTATGATAACAAATGGAAAGAAGAATATCAGCCTTGGCTTGATCTGATCGCAGGATGGACTCTTCATAAGGATTATCCTCAGGTAGCCTGGGATGCAGCCCTTACCTCGGATATGATCTACAACCAGCCGGTATGCTATGAATTTAAAAATATCAAAGTTCCAACGCTGCTCATCATTGGGACAAGAGATAGAACAGCAATAGGAAAAGATAGAGCTCCTAAAGAACTTCAGCCAAAAATGGGACAATATCAGGAATTGGGAAAGAAAACCCAACATGAAATTACAGGTTCAAAGCTTGTAGAGATTGAAAATGTAGGGCATCTTCCTCATATAGAAGTATATCCTGAATTTTTTGAAGCCTTGTATAATTTTATTCAATAAAAATTACATACAGCTTAAAAAAAACTGAAACATTAAGTTTTTGTAAGTAATTAGATACAATAAGTTATTCAGCTTGATTCTCATCTTTGATGAAGCTTAAAGGTTCTAATATCCTCATTAAACTTAATGTTTCAAAATTAATTCTTTTTATATTCAAAGAATAGTAAAGTACAAACTCCGATTCCTGAAAACAAAATACAGGAAATTCCCAAATTCTGAATAAAACCAATACTGATCAGCCCCAAGCCTATAAGGATATAATAGATCAATCCCAGTAGGGCACCCGCACTTCCTGTTTCCTTTTTATAATTAATAAGTGCCGTACTCAGGATATTGGGAATCGCCATACTGAAGGCCATTACGATAAAAAAATAGGGCAGTAAAAAATAAATTCCTGTACCCGTCAGAATCCATACTAGTACAGAAGCTGCCAAAGTTGAAAAAGTACTTGCTTTAACTAAATATTCAGGCTGTACGTTCTTCAACAGCAAGTACCTGTTGAGTTTTGCTCCTGCAAATGTACCAGCCGCAAGTATAATACTGCTGTATCCGAAAACATAAGATGAGTAATGATATTCTTTAAAGATAAACGGAGCCAGTGAATAGTATGAAAACAGCAAGACATTAAAACTCATTATCAATAAACAGCATTTTATGATCGCCTGGTCATGAAGCATCCTCTTTAATAATCTTACCAAAGTACTCATGTTGATTTTCTTTACAGAATGATGAGTTTCTGAAACTTTCTTCTTTGAAAGAATAAAAAACAACCCTCCAAGCAGGCACAATGTTATGAAAACTCCCTGATGTCCTACACAGCCAGCCAATACGGAACCAGTAATCATTCCTACTACAGGGCTTATTGATAACCCGATTCCGATCCAGGAGAATACTTTACTGATATGATCCCTATCATAAGTATCTCTTAAAATGGTCTGTGTTACGATAGAACATGCTGAAATTCCAAATGCCGAAATGATTCTTGAGCCAAGAAGAATTGTAAAGTTGGGGGCTAGAACAGCGGCAAGAGTTCCGATCCCATAGGTAATAAGTCCGTATTCAAGGGATTTTTTCCTTCCGATTCTGTCACATTGTACTCCCCAAAATGCTACTCCCAGAGCAAATGCTATAAAATATAGACTGATCGTAAGAGTGGCAGATTCTTCTTTTACTCCGAACTGCTCCTGCACCATTGGCAAAACGGGACTGTAAATGGTTTCTACAAACTGAGGAAGCATTACAAGAATGGTCAGCAGCCAGATGGGATTTGTCTTCTTCATTTTTTTTCTGCAAAGTTTCCAAAAATTCAATGTATATTTATAATGACATAAATACAAAAAACATCAAAAATAAGACATGGCTGCACTGGAACAGGATGAAGAGTTTGACGCGGATTCTATTCATGAAAAAGTAATTGGAATAGCTTCTGATATGGTAATGCATGATTCAGGCTTTCATTATCATAAGACGAAAGCTCAGTTGTTATATGCTCCATCGGGCTGCATGACTGTCACTACTTCCGACAGGCAGTTGGTTTTACCGCCGTTCAGAATGCTTTGGATTCCTGCCAATGAGGTTCACCGTGTGAACTTTCGGAATATTGTAGCCTACAGATCTGTTTATTTTGATGAAAGCTACTCCGGAAAATACATGAAGTCTGGTCTTAAAGTTCTCCATGTAAATACTTTACTGAAAGAAATTATAGAAAGGATTTGCTTTTGGAAATGGTCTGGTCTCAATACCGATCAGGTCAATCTTTTAAAAGTGTTCTGGGATGAAATGAAAAGTGCACCCGAAGAAAAACTGGAACTGACAATGCCGCAGGACAGGCGTTTTAAGAAAATTACAGAAGACTGGACACAGCGTTATTCCATGCCGCCAATGTTGAAAGACCTGGCAGAAAAAACAGGGACAGTGGAGAAAACAATCAGCCGTATTTTTAAAAAAGAAACAGGATTGTCTTACCAGGAATGGAGACAGCAATGGCGGTTACAGCGATCAATTGAACTTTTGGTGGAAGGTAATTCGATAGGAGAAGTGTCTTATATTTTAGACTTTTCATCAGACAGTGCTTTTATTGAATTTTTCAAGAAACATACCGGATCTACTCCTTTACAGTATCTGATGAAACATGAGTAGCCTTTCTACGAATAATAAACCTCTACATAAGAAATATTACACCTGAAAATTCAAACCCTCATATCTATTTCTTGCCCTATGCAAAGTGTAGTGCTCAATAATTTTTATAAAATTGTAGTACCTAATACAATAATTTTATGAAAACGATTAGTACAAACAATGTAGAGAATTACATGTCTACCATTGAGGTGGCCACTACAGTAGAAAAAGCATATAATGCTTTGACCCGTGAGATTTCTCTCTGGTGGACTGAAATGTTTGAAGGGTCATCTTTACATACGGGAGATCTCTTTACAATAAGATTTGGAGATAATATTTACAAAACAATGCAGGTGAAGGAGCTTTCTCCCTGTTCAAAAGTTATTTGGTTTGTTGAAGATTCATTGATCGCACTTCCTGAATTAAAAAACCGTACCGAATGGATTGGTACAACAATTATCTGGGAAATAGAGCCGAAAGAGGATGATACTCGGATAAAAGTTACCCATATAGGCCTGAATCCGGATATTGAATGCTATGAAATCTGTTCTAATGGCTGGATTCAGTTTTTGGGCAGCCTGAAACTGTTTCTGGAAACGGGGGAGGGAAAACCTTACAGAAAGTAAGTGCGGGAGAAGTCAGAGACCCAGCAAATAGATTGTCAGATATCTGACTATTTATAAAAAAAAGAGACTGTTTACGTGTAAACAGCCTCTTTTTGTATGTATTGTTGTCTGAATTATTTCTTCTTGTAAGCAGCGTCTTTAATTCTAGCTTTCTTACCTCTAAGATCTCTGAAGTAGTAAATTCTAGCTCTTCTAACTCTACCTCTTCTGTCAACCTCGATTTTTTGAAGTGCAGGCATGTTGATAGGGAATACTCTTTCTACACCTACATCACCAGACATTTTTCTGATTGTGAAAGTTTTTGTAGAACCAGTACCTCTTAATTGGATAACTGTTCCTTTGAAGAACTGAGTTCTAGTCTTCTGACCTTCCTTAATTTCGTAATAAACAGTGATTGTATCACCCGCTTTGAATTCGGGGAATTCTTTTTTTGTAATGTACTTGTCTTGTACGTACTTTAATAAATCCATTATTAATAAATAAAATGTTTAGGCTAAGCAACTTACACGGACTTCGTCAGAGGTTGAATAACAGGTTGCAAATGTACAAAACATTTTTTAA
>JASLCD010000326.1 GCA_030146295.1 Chryseobacterium sp. | reverse complement strand
ATCTTTGAGGTAAATGAAATGAATTAATGCCAGATTTTTTACATCCAGATAAGGAAAACTACTCACGCGAGGAGCTGATGCAGGAAGAACAGATCCGTCCCCAGAGCTTTAAAGATTTTGCGGGGCAGAGAAAAACGCTGGAGAACCTTGATGTTTTCGTTACCGCTGCCAAAAGACGTGGCGGAGCATTGGATCATGTCTTATTACATGGTCCGCCAGGTCTTGGAAAAACTACTTTAGCTAATATTATTGCCAATGAACTTGGAGTAAACTGTAAGATTACTTCCGGTCCGGTATTGGACAAACCCGGAAGTTTAGCCGGTTTATTGACCAATCTGGAAGAAAATGATGTTCTTTTTATTGATGAAATTCACCGTCTTTCTCCTGTTGTAGAGGAATATCTGTATTCTGCAATGGAAGATTATAAAATTGACATCATGCTGGAAACTGGTCCTAATGCCAGAAGTGTACAGATCGGGCTGAATCCTTTTACTTTAGTAGGAGCAACCACAAGAAGTGGAATGCTTACCAAACCTATGCTTGCCCGATTCGGGATTCAAAGCAGGCTGGAGTATTATTCTATTGAACTTTTGTCAACTATTATTCAGAGAAGTGCAAGGGTTCTGGGGGTTGTTATTTATGAAGATGCAGCAATAGAAATTGCAAGAAGAAGCCGTGGGACACCAAGGATTGCCAATGCACTATTGAGAAGAGTACGTGACTTTGCGGAGATTAAAGGGAATGGTGAAATTGAGATCAAGATTACAAAATATGCCCTGGACTCTCTAAATGTGGATGAATTCGGATTGGATGAAATGGATAATAAGATCATGCGTGTTATGATTGAAAACTTCAAAGGAAAGCCGGTGGGTATTTCTGCTTTGGCTACATCTATTGCAGAAAATCCTGAAACACTGGAAGAGGTGTATGAACCATTTTTGATCCAGGAAGGATTTATTATCAGAACTCCGAGAGGACGAGAAGTTACCGACAAGGCTTACAAACATTTGAATATTACAAGACCTAAAAACCCGGGAGAGCTTTTTTAATACAAAGTTCAGGATGTAAGGTTTAAGATTTATAAAAGTTGAATAGTGTATGTTTATTCCCAAGTTATACAGAAGTGAAGATCTGAATGTGATGAGAGAGATCATCAAAGAAAATTCTTTTGCTTTACTGATTTCTTCTGTTGATAGAATACGAGCAACTCATTCTATGATGATGCTGAATGAGGATGATCCGGAAAATGCTTATATTGAAACTCATATTTCGAGAGCTAATCCACAAGCAAGAACCTTAAAAAACGGAGATGAAGTGCTTTGTGATTTTTTAGGGGCTCACACTTATATTTCCAGCAGCTGGTACGATCATATCAATGTGTCTACATGGAATTATGAAGCAGTGCAGATCTACGGAAAAGTTGAACTGATGGATGATTCTGAGCTTTATGCTCATTTGGATAAATTAACTTCCAAATATGAAAAATTTCAGCAATGCCCTATGATGGTAAAGGACATGGGAAAAGAGTTTGTAGAAAAGGAAATGAAGGGAGCTTTTGGTATTAAAATAATTCCTACCGAAATATTTATCAAGCAAAAACTTTCTCAGAACAGAAAAGAGGCTGATTTTAATAATATTATCACTCAACTTGAACAATCTGATGATAATGCAAGAAAGATTGCGGAGAAAATGAAAGTAATAAAAAAATAATCAAAATATACATATGAAGTTATATCCAATACAATGTGGAAAATTTAAACTGGACGGCGGTGCTATGTTCGGAGTCGTCCCGAAGAGTCTGTGGGAAAAAACAAACCCGGCAGACGAAAAAAACCTGATCGAGCTGGGAACCCGTTCTCTGCTTATTGAAGACGGAAAAAAACTCATCCTGGTAGACTGCGGTCTTGGGAACAAACAGGATGATAAATTTTTCGGACATTATTCTCTTTGGGGAGATGATACTCTTGATAAAAATCTAAAGAAATACGGTTTTATAAAGGAAGATATTACAGATGTATTTCTTACCCACCTTCATTTCGATCACTGTGGCGGTGCCATAGAATGGAATGATGAGAGAACCGGATACAGACCCGCTTTCAAAAATGCCCATTTCTGGACTAATGAAAATCACTGGCAGTGGGCAACAGAACCTAATGCCAGAGAAAAAGCAAGCTTTCTGAAGGAAAATATTATACCAATACAGGAAAGTGGCCAACTTAACTTTTTACCTCTTCCTTCTACAGGAAACTATGGTTTTGCTCCGGATCTTAAGATGGATGTCATCTTTGTAGACGGACATACGGAAAAACAAATGCTACCGGTAATTCAGTACCAGGAGAAAACAGTTGTTTTTGCTGCTGATCTTATCCCTACTGCAGGGCATATCAACCAGGTATATGTGATGGGATATGATACCCGACCTCTTTTAACATTGGAAGAGAAAGGAAAATTCCTTAAGCAATGCGTAGATAACGAATATTTATTGTTCTTTGAACATGATGCTCATAATGAGCTTGCAAGTCTTAAAATGACCGAAAAAGGGGTAAGACTTGATGAGACGTTCAGCTTTAATGATGTTTTTGGATATTAATTTTTAATTATGGAAGAACTACATTCAGAAACACAACAGGCTGAACCGGAACCAGCACCCAAGATCATAGGTTTAACAGGCGGAATAGGCTCTGGTAAAACTACAGTTGCCCGCTTTATAGAGGAATTCGGATTTCCGGTTTATTATTCCGATGACAGAGCAAAGGCCATTGTCAATGAAAGTGAAGATCTGAAAATAAAGATCAAGAAACTTCTTGGCGAAGAATCTTACGATGAAAATGGATTGTATGATAGAAAATTTGTTGCCAGTAAGGTTTTCAACAATAGTGATCTGCTTCAGCAATTGAACGAAATCATACACCCGGCTGTAAGAATTGATTTTGAAAACTGGGTAAAGAGACAAAGCAAATATTTGGTTTTCAAAGAAACGGCATTATTGTTTGAACTAAAACTTAACAGACAATGTTATAAATCTCTTTTGGTAACCGCTGAGGATAATATCAGAGCTAAAAGAGTAATGGACAGGGATAACAAAACCTATCGTGAGGTAGAGGCTGTCATGGAAAAACAAATGCCTGAAAGGGATAAAATTAAAATGGCAGATTGTATCATTTACAATAATACCAATCTGGAAGAATTAAAAGAACAGACTGAAAAAGTGATCTTTGCTATTGAATAGAAATATTCTTAAAGATTTTTTTCTCTTAATATAAATTGCCCCTAAAAAGAAAACCCTTTTTAGGGGCTTTTGTATAATGTTGCCCTGTTCCAAAATAAACAGATTTGCTGTCAATTTATTCCAGGACAAAACAAAAATAAGCCTCCATTCCTGGAGGCTTATTCTATTTGAAATTTAGATTATTATTCTTTAATGAATTTCTTCTGAACAGTTTTACCGTTATCATCAATATCGATTACATAAACACCGTTTATCAATCTGCTTACGTTG
>JASLCD010000351.1 GCA_030146295.1 Chryseobacterium sp. | reverse complement strand
CAGGATAATGTAAGAAACAATAAAGAGTTTGAAGCATTAGGAAAAGAAATGGAATTCCAGGATCTGGAAATTCAGCTTGCTGAAAAAAGAATTAAAGAATTCGGAGTTAAAATTGCTCACAAAAACGAAACTTTAAGTGAACTGAATACCAAGATCGAAGATTTGAAAAGCCACTTGAAATTCAAGAAAGAAGAATTAGATGGTCTTATCTCTGAAACTCAGAAAGAAGAAGAATATCTTTTGGATCAGTCTAAACAATTTGCAAGTAAAATCGATGAGAGATTATTAGCTTCTTACAACAGAATCAGAACAAACTCTATCAACGGTCTTGCAGTAGTAGGATTAGAAAGAGGAGCTCCAAAAGGATCTTTCTTTACGATTCCACCACAAAAGCAAATGGAAATTGCTCAGAGAAAGAAAATTATTATCGATGAGCATTCAGGGAAAATCCTTGTTGATGACGAGTTGGTAATGGAAGAAAACGAAAGAATGAAATCTGTAATTAAATTCTAATTATTGATTTTAAATCATACAAAAGCTGTTTCAATTTCTGAAACAGCTTTTTTTTGTGACTTATTTTGAAGTTTGCAGATTCAAGTTGACCATATTTCCAAAAGAATCTACATATCCGGCCGGAATATCATATTCCTGACACAATGAAGATAATCCTTTGAAAAAGGTGTTCACACGGACTTCTCTGTTGTATTCCGGGGGTAATATTTCTTTTCCTGTCGTGTCATACAGCCCATATTTGCCGTTTTTAAAAACAGTAAAGAAATCGCTTGTGTTCCTGATCTCTCTTTCAAATTGCGGTGTGATGATTTCTTTTTTTTGTTTCACATTGTAAACACCCCATTTATAGCTTCCGGAAGCTGTCTTTTTACAGATATAAACATAATTGTCAACATCAGATTTAAGAATGATATCATATTCGTTATTCAGAATAATGTTATAATCGTTATCCATAATCCCGGCTTTACCCTCTTTTTTAAAATAAATATATTGGTTGGGGCTACCGGTTCCATGAAAACCGGGATCAAATGAAAATTCCCCGTGCGACGCAAAGCATTCCGGAAAAATACTTTCATACACAAAATCTGAAATCAACTTACCCTGATTATTGACAAGAGCATATTTGCCTTTCTTTAAAAGGAATAAAAAACTTTCGGTTTTTCTGTCGTATTCATTGGTTTGATAGATCAGACGATCGTATTCTGTATTGATTTTTATTTTTTTTCCTTCAAGGGTAAGATAATCTTCTTGTGGCTGTTGATTTTTCCCCTCAATGACAGCCTTAATGAAGTGATTGGAAGGAGAGATCCTGTCATAGATGAATTCAGTAAGAGCCTTCCAGTCCTTAGAAAATACAGCCGATTTTTGGTTTTTGTTGTGAGCAATAATAACAGGGATTTTGTCACTTCCTCCATCAGAATAAAAAGCCATAATTTCTCTGGATATTAATTTTCCATGCAGATCATAGGCATAGGTACCTTCGTCTTTATTGGCAGAAAAGAACATCGCTTGATGCAAGACAACATAATTGAAATCCGGAGGAATGATCATTTTCTTTAAAGACTTATCATAGATGCCCTGTAAAGGTTTTTCTTTTTTTGTGGTAATTAAATATAGATTTCCGGTTAATGGTTTTGCTGTTCCAAGTTCCTTAGGAATTCCGAAATTGGATGGGTCTTCAGTTTTTTCTTCAAACTGTAAGCGATTGCTCCTTTGACTATGCTCAATTTTTTCCCCCTTTGTATTTAGGTACATATAAGCCCCATTTAATTTAGCCTTAAAAATGGAGTCCATGTTAATGGGTGGTTTCCATTCTTTGGAAGAATCAAATATTTCTGAATTTTCGTATTCTTCGTAATAAAGCATTTCATACTTGAAAGGAGTAATGATTTTTCCGCTGTGATCTGAAATGGCCCATAACTGATCTTTTTTTAGAAAAAAATGATCATGAAATGCTGTTAATGGTGAGTTTGTAGAATGAATACCTACAATATTTTCATATTCATTTTTAATGATTTCTTTGCCATAATCATCGATAATCCCAAATTTGTTATTTTTAAAAGTTGCTGCATATACCAGTAAAGGATTCTTACTGATGGTATCAAAATTACTGATCAGCTGATACCCTTTTTCCTGACGGAGTTTAGCATATTCCTGTACAGTCAGTTTTCCGTTTGTATCAATGGCCAGTTTCTTTTGAGAATAGGTGAGCATTGATAATGTACCGAATGTAAATGAAAGTAATTTGATAATGATATAATTTTTCTTCATTAGATGAATGATTGTAGGATTGAAACCAAATTTGAAATTGTGCTTTGATTCTTATTGTAAACCATAAATAATGCTGTCCCGGCGAGGAACAGCATTATTTATAATTTTATAGAATAAGATTACTCCTGATGATCATACATTTTATTATACAAAGCAATAAACTTCTCTTTTACTGCTTTTCTTTTCAGTTTTAAAGTAGGAGTCAGCAATCCGCTTTCAATGCTCCATACTTCAGGAGTGAGCTCAATTTTTTTGATCTTTTCCCAGTTTCCAAGATGTTCATTGATCCCTTCGATTTCCTTTTCAATTCTCTGCTTCAGCTCAGTGCTTTTTGCAATCTCTTCCGGTGTGGAACCTATGTTCAGGTTGTTTCTCATCGCCCAGCTTTTTGCAAATTCAAAATCAGGCTGTACCAGGGCACACGGCATTTTTTCACCATCACCTACTACCATGATCTGCTCTATAAATTTGGATGCTTTTGCTAAATTTTCAATAGTCTGAGGGGCAATGTATTTTCCACCGGATGTTTTGAACATTTCTTTCTTACGGTCAGTGATCTGTAAAAAACCGTCACTGTCCACATGTCCGATATCTCCGGTCTTGAAAAATCCATCAGCTGTGAAAGCTTCTTTGGTCATCTCTTCATTTTGGAAATATCCTTTGAAAACCGATGGTCCCTTTACGGTAATTTCACCATCTTCCTGGATCTTTACTTTTAAATTATCCAACGGAATACCTACCGTTCCCACTTTCATTTTCTCAAAACTGTTGACGGAAATTACCGGAGATGTTTCCGTTAATCCATACCCTTCCAAAATAGGAATTCCGGCATTTTGGAACATTAAGTTAAGTCTTGTAGACAATGCTGCAGATCCTGAAACTAGGGTTATAATTTCACCCCCTAAACCTTCTCTCCATTTAGAAAATACCAGTTTATCAGCAATGATTTCCTGAAGTCCGGATGGTTTTGAGATGACCTTCTTTTTACTGATCAGATTCAAAGCCCAGAAGAATATTTTCGATTTCAATCCTCCGGCAGAAGATCCTGTATTGTAAATTTTGTCATATACTTTCTCTACCAGTCTTGGGACTACAGTCATGTAATGCGGCTTCACTTCTTTTACGTTTTCGCCCATTTTTTCAATGCTTTCAGCGAAATAAAGAGAAAAACCGTTGTACTGATAAAGATAGAACAGCATTCTTTCAAAGATATGACAGATAGGGAGGAAGCTCAGTGCTCTGCTATCCTTGTAATCTAAGCTTTTTTTCTTTGGAATTCTTGGAATAGCCCCCAATACGTTTGATACAATATTGTTATGGGTAAGCATTACCCCTTTAGGTTTTCCTGTAGTTCCGGATGTATAAATAATAGTAGCAAGATCCTCTGTATTGATGGCATTGGAAAGGTCGTCTACTTCAATTTGTGTAGATTCATCTTTACCCAGATCAAGAATCTCTCTCCAGTTGGCAGCACCACTGATGTTGTCGAAAGTAAATATACCCTGTAGACTTGGGATATTATGTTTTACCTTCATTACCTTATTCAGCAGCTCCTTGTCAGAAACAAAGCAGTACTGAATTTCGGCATTGTTGAAGATAAATTCGTAATCTTCAGATGAAATACTTGGATAAACAGGTACTGAAACAACCCCGATCTGAGAAAGTCCAAAGTCCATAATAGCCCATTCTGTGCGGGAATTGGTTGTAATCAAAGCAATTTTATCACCTGGCTTTATACCAAGCTTCAATAATCCTCTGGATATCTTATTTCCCTCATTAATAAACTCCTGCGTAGAAGTTTTTTTCCACTCACCCTGATACTTCGTTACAAACATATCCGTTTTAGGATATTTTTCTAAAGCGTAGTGCGGAATATCGAATAATCTCTTGATCGTCATGATTTTTTAAATAAATTATAAAGAAATTTAAATATAAGCATTTTTTTTAATTGAAAAGGTATGAATGTAATAATTAGGAATTAGTTAAATGCTTGCCATAATATATGGAGTCAAAAAGGGGGCTGGGAGGCTTTTAGAGGTGGTTGCAGCGGTTGAATATGGGGAAGGCATGTTTTACCTTATGTTTTTATTTTTCCTCAGGAATCGGATAGCATCCCCAATCCATAAACCGGGATGTTATTTATTCGTATTTTCCACCTTAAAAACCTCTTTCAGTGCTCTTTTTTTGTGTGTTTTTCCAGCATTTAATTTATTTTTTCAGATTTGCTTAAAAAGTGTAAATTTACGGCTATCTAATTATTTTTTTTATGGACTTTAATTTATCGGAAGAACAGCTGATGATTCAGCAGGCAGCAAGAGATTTTGCACAAAACGAACTATTACCTGGAGTGATTGAAAGAGACCGTGACCAGAAATTCCCTGCAGAACAGGTGAAGAAAATGGGAGAAATGGGGCTTTTAGGAATGATGGTAGATCCACAATACGGAGGAGCAGGTATGGACAGCGTTTCTTACGTGCTGGCAATGGAGGAGATCGCAAAAGTGGATGCTTCTGCAGCTGTTGTAATGTCTGTAAACAACTCATTGGTTTGTGCAGGTCTTGAAAAATTTGCTTCTGAAGAACAGAAGGTAAAATATCTTACTCCACTGGCAAGCGGACAGGTAATTGGTGCTTTTGCATTAT
>JASLCD010000305.1 GCA_030146295.1 Chryseobacterium sp. | reverse complement strand
TGAACCTTTATAATATTCATGATTACCCAAAACATAAATTACGGGTTTATCAGAAATTGCATTTTTAATCCACTCAACTCCCCTGGTTCCCAAATTAACATCTCCTGCCAAGACAACGATGTCCGAATGATCAAAACATAATTCCGTACTCCCAAATTCCCGGTGAAGATCGCTGATAACCTGTATTTTCATGATGAATAGTAAAAAACAAAGATAATGAAGTAACTGAAAAGACAAAAAAAAACCGGCACCTAAGCACCGATTCTTCGTCATATAGTTTGTGTGTTTTTAAGATCACTTATTATGAAACAGCTATTTCTGTCTGTTTCACTTTTAGGCTTTTTAATATAAAATAGACCAACATTCCGAGCGCTAAAAGAGCATAACTGATTAAGACCATCAGATTGAGACTTCCTACCGAAAACTCCGAAGGAAAGATCTGGCTCATTAGAGTCATGAATGACAATCCGATCCCAGCCCCCAAAAAGTAACTGGTAGAGCTCAGGCTTGATGCCAATCCGTAATTTGAAGGTTCAACATCCTGTATTCCCATTACCGAGAGTGCGGTAAAACAAAACGTCATTCCGACTCCTGAAATACACGCTGCCCCCAATAAAACTACGGCTAACGGATGTCCTGTATAAACGGAGATCAACAGTAATAATCCTCCCATGAGCATAAATAACCATCCTAAAACACCCATCTGGGATGAGTTCAGGCGTTTTGACACATGAGGCAGAATAAATTTAGCCGTTAAAGCAGATATGACACTGAACGGGACAAGCATTAATCCTGCAGAAGCAGCACTGTACCCCATATCTTTCTGAAGCATCAGGGAAATCAGGAATAAAAACCCGATAAAAAATGCGCCCAGCGTAAAGAATACGGCATTGGAAATTACTAAAGATCTATGTCTAAATAATTTTAAATCAACAAGAGGTTCAGCAACGGATTTCAATCGGTAGTACACCATAACGAGCAGCCATACTGCCAGAATCAAAGAACCTGCAACCAGGAAAGGCTGTTCTTTAACATGAACCAATTCGTGTGTACCATATGTAAGGCTTAAAAGCCCAAGCACCATCAATATTCCGGAAACCATATCTGTTTTCTGTGCGGTTTCATTTTTCTCATCTGCAGGCAGATAGTAATAAGACAATACAAGTGTTATTAAAAGAATAGGAACATTGATCAGAAAAACCCAGTGCCAGCTCAGGTATGTACTTATAATTCCTCCTACCGAAAGACCGCTTCCAGAACCGATAGCGGCAAATGAACTGAAAATTCCGATGGCACGGTTTCTCTCCTGCTCCCCTCTGAATGTATTGGTCACAATAGATAATGCTGACGGCATCACCAATGCAGCTCCCAATCCCTGTAAAGCACGGAATATCGCCAGTATTTCAAAGTTTTGAGATAGTCCTGCCCCCAGTGAAGTAAGCATAAAAATCAATGCTCCGAGTAAAAACATTTTCTTTCTTCCGATCTGATCGGAAAGCTTCCCCCCAATGATCAGAAATCCTCCGAAGAACAGTACATAAAGGGTCTGCAGCCATTGAACGGTCTCTGCTCCGATCTGAAACTGCTGCTGAATAGAAGGAATTGTTAAATTAATAATGGCAATATCCAAAGCCTCCACAAATGTTCCTACCGATGCTAAAATTAATATTAGATTCTTCCTTGTATCCATGTATTCAAATTTCCTGCAAAATTAAAATTAACAGAACGTAATTAAAAATTTAACCTTAAATTTGGAACAATATTAAAAATACAAATAATATAAAAGAACAAAATTACTGTTACATCAAACAACAATCTACAAAAACAGAACAAAATGGCAACAGAAAATTATACCCCCGATGAAAAAGACTTATCTATCCTCCGTCTTCTTCAGAAAGACGCCAAGATGAGCGTCCGCGACATTTCGGCAAGAATCAACCTGAGCCCTACCCCTACCCACGAGCGTATCAAGCGTATGGAAAAACAGGGCATCATTAAAGAATATACGGCTGTTGTAGACCGTAAAAAAGTCAATAAGGGAATGATGGTAATCTGTATGATCGCGTTAAGTGTTCACAATAAAAAAACTGCAGGAAAATTTATTGAGGAAGTAGGTAAACTAAAGGAAGTTGTAGAGTTTTATAATATCAGCGGAGATTTTGATTTTATGCTGAAGATTCTTGCTCCCAACATGGATGAATTTCATGAATTTTTCGTGAACAAACTATCGGAAATTGAAGGAATTGGCCAGACCAAGAGTATTTTTGTAATGAACAGTATTAAAGAAAGTGCTCAGATTGTTTAGGCCAACAAAAAAGCAACTGTAAATTTTCACACAGCTGCTTTTTTTTGTAGACCAGAATACTCCGGATTAATTTTTCATCATTTATTTCCAGTAGTTCCAGACGGATCCATCAAATACGGCCAATGTCTTGCTGGTTGTATCATAGCAGATCATACCCGGATAGGGATTCTTTACATTAAGATGCGGGGTTGCAACTTTTGGAAGAATCATTGCTTTGTCCTGAGATTCCAGAACCAATACCCCGTCAGCAGCACTTACCGCTTCTCCCATAATAACGCCCTTACCTGATTCTGCAGAATTATTGACAATAACGACACTTGAATTACCGGCATCAGACAAAGATTTCCATGTGTCATTTTCGTAGACTTTTACTTTATTATCTGTGATATCAAAGATCAGTGTTCCGTTCACCAAAGCACCTGAAGGAAGTCCGGATGTTGCCGGAAGAATCAAGCCTTTTGTATTTCCGGGAACGTTATCAAAGTCCAATACTGTACTGTTTCCATCCATCGTTTGTTTGCCAATAGCTACCTGAGCAAAAAATGAATTAAAAACGATGAGGGCAACTGCTATACTTATATTTCTTATATTTTTCATACTCTTTACCTGTTATATTAATCGTTACAGCTTTTTTGTACACATTTCCATTCTGTACCATTATAAAGCTTCACACATTTGTCCTGAATATCATATAAAAGCATTCCTTCTTTCGGATCGGCAATGGCATCACCGGGTTGCGGTGTCTGGCTCACGTGCTGAACTCGAGTGATAACAAAGCCTTTACTTTTTGATTCCATCGCTAAGAATCCATTGGGTATGTTTTCCGGCCACGAATTGTTTTTCTGCTGTATTGTAATTCCAAATTTGGTAAAACCATCAGGTGTTCCTGAAGTGGCTGGTTTTGTACAAACTCCATCAAAGTCATCAATAATAAGCGGAGCGTTACCACAGCTTGATTTATCTTCTGATAATCCTTCAGGCCAAAGGCTTGGGCACATGGCCTTTGTTGCATTCGGGCCACAGAAACTGGCATTTCCCATCCCTAATCCTGTTACTGATCCCATCACGATTGCCACAATCTGACTGTCGTCACTAATGATGGAAGCTCCTCCACCCCCACTTACATCTGCTTTTGCAATACAGTAAGCTTTTCCGCTAGGAATTCCGACATACTCAACAGAAGGATAGGTAGTAGACTGCTGGGTAAATGTTCCGCATATCTCTACAACACTATTGGTACCCATTTCAATCACTGAAGTTGTTCCCGGAAAAAATCCACCAAAAGTCGGGTCTTCCTGAATAACCGATCCTACCAGTGATAGAAATGATTTGGTTCCTAATTGAATCTTAGAATTTTTCTGAGATCCGAAAGTTCCTACTTTCACTGTTCCTGTAGACTGAACACTGGCCCCATCACCAATTTCCAAAACTCCATCTACCTGGATACTATTAGATTGAAGCTGTCCGGATTGAATGATAAGCGTTGCCCCGTTGGGGATACTGATATTCGTACTTACACCAAGAGTACCGTTAAGACAATAGGTATTTCCACTTGTCATCGCCTGGCCTGTATAGGGGATACACTGAGCATAGGCTGCTGCACTGAAAGCAAGCACTAGAAAAAAAATGACTTTTTCACTAATACTTAAAAAAAATAACTTATTCATGTATATTTATAATATTTTAACAGATTATTATCGATTAATTGAAAAATATTTAAATTTCCAACATCAACGACGGACTAAGAAACAATTAACATACCAAACACGTGTTTAATTTTTTAAATAATAGAATCCTCTTCCGAAATCCCTATTTTCAACATCAAAAAATGACAGAAACCTTGTTACAAAACAGCACTAACTTATTTATATCCAAAATATTACATTATTGAAAAGTCAGTTATATTTAAAAATCTGCTTTTATTTTAATAAAAAATTCAATATTATTTTTTGTACCTATTGAATGGTGATTAATAAAAAAAAATCTTCAATTTTTAACTATACCCTTCTCATTTACGACCCAATGAATAATCTGAACAGCAGCGCACTTTATTCCTCGTCAAGTCTTTGCTGTTTTCCATCTGAATAAAACAATAGATAATCTGAATAACTGACCCCAGTGAAAATTCATATTAAAAAACGTAAATTTGCAGCATGAATAACGATACGATATGTGCACTGGCTACTGCCAATGGAATAGGTGCTTTGGGCATCATCCGAGTTTCAGGAAATGAAGCTTTATCTGTAGTTCAGAAAAGTTTTCCGGCAAAAAATCTGGAAAAACAGAAATCCCACACCATTCATTACGGTTATTTTATGGATGAGGAGGAAGCTATTGATGAAGTCATGATTTCCATCTTTCTGGCACCGAAAAGTTTCACCACTGAGAATTCTGTGGAAATTGCTTTTCACGGTTCTCCTCACATCGGAAAACGTATTCTTGAAACCCTAATCAAAAATGGAGCGAGAATGGCGAAAGCAGGAGAATTTACACTCCGCGCCTTTATCAACGGAAGAATTGACCTTTCCCAGGCGGAAGCTATTGCTGATGTGATTGCGTCTGAAAATGAAGCTTCCAGAAAGGTAGCCATCAATCAGCTGAAAGGGGGAATTACCAATGAGATCTCTGTATTAAGAACAGATCTGCTCAATTTCGTTTCGTTAATTGAGCTGGAACTGGATTTTGCTGAAGAAGATGTAGAATTTGCCGACAGAAGTGCTCTTAACGGATTATTGAATACCATTGAATTAAAATTAAATTCTCTGATTGAAAGTTTCCAATACGGAAATGCTATCAAAAACGGAACGGCTGTGGCGATCATTGGAAAACCTAATGCCGGGAAGTCTACGCTGCTGAACTCCCTTTTGAAGGAAGAAAGAGCAATTGTAAGTAATATTGCCGGAACTACGAGAGATACCATTGAAGAAATTCTTCATATTAAAGGCCATGCCTTCCGACTGATTGATACAGCAGGACTTCGCGAAACAGTGGATGAAATTGAAGCTATCGGCGTAAAAAAAGCAAAAGAAAAGGTAGAAAATGCCAATATTCTTGTGTATCTGGCTGATGCTGCTACTGAGGATTTCTCTGAGGATATTGAAATGATTCAATCTCTGCTGAGAGAAGATCTGAAACTGATTATCTGTGCCACAAAAATTGATGAGGTCACTCCTACCAAATACGAAACGGTAGAAGACATCTTCAGAAATGCTATTGCTCACGAATTTGATTTTATTAAGATTTCAGCCGTTGAAAACCAAAATATTCAGGATCTTAAAAATGAGCTCTCCTCTTATGTTGAGCATTTAAAATCCGAAGAAAATAATGTTGTAATCACCAACCAACGTCACTTTGAAGCACTACGAAAATCTCTAGACGCTGTTCATAAAGTAAAAGAAGCTATTTCTTTCCAGATTTCTACAGAATTGCTTGCCTATGAGTTGAGAAATGCCCTAGAGCATCTTGGAGAAATCTCCGGCGAGGTTACAAATGATGAGGTGCTGGGGAATATTTTTTCTAAGTTTTGTATCGGGAAATAAAATACACAATCAGCTGATATACAGCTAATTGCTCTTTTTACCAACATTCAATAACACCTTGATTTTGTGCAACTTATGTGATTTTGCAATTTTTAAGGTTAGAATTTTTGTCCCTTTTCTTGTCCCTTTGGCATAAAATCACAAAAATTCGAGCAAAAGAAAATAGAATGGTTATAGAATTCCTTGGTCTAAAATAGTCTAATGATTATTAAATGATCTTTAAAGAGGACTAATGGATTCTATATGCCCTTAATTTGGAGAAATCATTAATTTCTGACCTCCAACGCTTGATGATTTTAAAAAATTGCAATCAATCTAAAAACCTATTTAATTTGAATGAACCCCTAAAAAAATTAAATTTTCAATTATTTTTTCTCAGATTAACCTCTTCTTTGGGATGGATTTTGCATCAGTTTAAAATGCATTGACCCTGAATAAAAGGAGTATAATGACATCCCCAAATGCCATTATTGAAGCCTCTGGCGTGAAAAAGTATTCTTCTGGACTTCAAAAAATCTGATCATGAGCTCGAATATCAGAATTGACAAGGTCTGCCAATATTGTGGTGCAAAATTTATAGCCAAAACAACCGTTACCCGATATTGCAGTCATACCTGCAATAAAAAAGCCTATAAACTCGAACAACGAAATACAAAAATAAGCTATGCCAGGTACAACCCACGCAATATTGAGGAACGACAGCATCCACCAGTACCCCATCCGGTATACCTCACTGTAAAAGAAACTTCTGCAATATTAAAATGCAGTACAAAAATGGTGTATTTCTTAATTACTACAGGCCGCCTAAAAGCCATCAACCTATCTGTGAGAAAAACAAGAATTAATGTATTGGATCTAGCACTAATTTATTAGAATCAATAGCCTCCAAAATAGAGTAAAATTGACTTCCTGATATTTTAGAGGACTTCAATAGCGTTTGCTATGGGTCAGTTTGACAAACCCCAAATCTACCCTAATCCCTAATACCAAGATCATGGCAAAAGTAACCTTGCGCCATAAGCAGATAGGTAAAGGAAGAAAAAGCTTGTATTTAGACATTTATCCCCCTATCCAAAGTGAAACAACCGGCAAGCTGCTTAGAAAATTTTATCTTAAACTATACATTTACAATCGGCCGAAATCCGAATTTGAAAAACTTCATAATAAAAAAACCGCTTCATTGGCTCAGCATATACGTGCCCAGCGGCAAATTGACCTGGATAATGCTGACTATGGATTTCTGATTAAAACAAAATTGAATGCTGATTTTGTAGAATTTTTTCAAAAAGAAGCAGATAAAAGACCAGGATCCGTGCACTGGAGTATGGCAGTCACCTATTTTAAAAAATTTGTGGGCAAAGTATTTCTCTTTAAATATCTTAATGAAACACTCTGTGAGGCGTATAAGAATTATCTACTATCTTCACCTGCGCTTGGACGCTCAAAGAGGAAAATTCAAAAGAATACTGCTTCCACCTATTTTTCAAGATTTAAATCCGTTCTTAAAAAAGCCTATAGAAACAAATACATTTCGGCAGATCTGGGAAATGTCATTTATAATATCAAAATAGATGATACCCATAGACCTTACCTTTTTAAGGATGAATTACAGAACATGGCCAATTCCAAGTGCAGCTCCCCCGTTGTTAAGAAAGCAGGGTTATTTTCTGCACTAACCGGGCTTCGCTTCTGCGATATTGAAAATCTAAAGTGGGGTGATATACAGGGAACATCCGGTAATTATTATATACTATATAAGCAGAATAAAACTGGAAAGGCAGAATACTATCCTATTTCAGATGATACACTTTCTCTATTGAATCCTCGTGGTGAATATGATGCAAAAATTTTCGAAGGCCTAACCTATTCTGATGTAATCAAATTCCTCCCTGAATGGCTTAAAAATGCCGGAATAAAGAAACATTTTACATTCCATGGTTTTCGTCATACATTCGCAACGTTGCAGTTGACATCGGGTACGGATATCTACACGGTATCAAAGTTACTAGGCCATAAGGATGTTAAAACCACAGAGGTTTATGTAAGAATTGTTGACGCTTTAACAAAAGAGGCTTCAGAAAAAATTAAATTGGATTTGAATGGGAACAATTAAGCATGTTGAAACACAAAGCGCAAGTTTTTTCAATAATTGTACTGTCTACAAATATTAAAGGAATCGCTGTAAAAAGCTCTTAATTGAATGTTCCTTAGATTTGAAAACAAAATGTATATATTGAAATTGAACCTTCCACGCACAATTGTAACCGGCAAGAAGGATGTGAGATGACCTCTTGAAGTTTTCTAGACAGCTAGCTATTATCTAAAATGACATTCCAATTAGGCTTCATAAAGCAAATCTTCACAATTTACTAGATACTCAGCCCCTATCGATGTTATGAAACCTAGGCGCAGTAAAGACTCGTGCATATAGTATTTTTATAAGTCTGGCTTGGGTCAACTACTTCTCCTACTTCTCAAATTGTCTCCGATCCATCCCGATGCGGAATGATTCAACTAAAAGCTATGGTCTAAAAACTGTCCTTACATAAGTATTTCACTGAAAATGATGTACTAATGAACTTAATAATCAGCCTACTTTTCAATTGTTTGCCCATCCAACTATTAAAACAAAAAGGTAGTGTTGCACTTAGCTACAATTTACTAGTATTAAAGAAAAATTATCTTGACCCTCATCAAGCAAGCTGTTTTCAATAAAATTAATTGCATCGGCACTAGATTTAGTTCTCTCCAAAATTTGTTGAATTTCTATGCCATTAAAAATATCACTAACTCCATCAGAGCAAATTAAAAACTTATCCCGATCTTCGATTAGTTTTACTTTGAAAAAGTCTATTTGTGAACGATCAAGTTCTCCCTGAACAGATCGTGTTACCACATGTTTGTATTTAGCAATCTGTTCAGAATTTACAATAGAACCTTTATCAATAACTTCATTCATGAGTGTGTGAGAATGAGACTCTTCTTGGAGTATATTATTTCTGAAATGAAAAATCTTTACGTCTCCAACCCAAAAACACAAAGCCTCTTTTGATGTGACAATTGCACCACCAATTGTTGTTCCTAGCTTTATCCCTGCCTTTTCTTTAAATTGTCGTATAACAAGATTGGCTTTATTTATTGCTTTCTGAACATGATTAGGATTGATGTCAGACACGGACAATAAGTAAGTAAGTATATTTTCTGATACTAACTGAGCAGCCTTTTCGCCTTGCTCATATCCACCCATTCCGTCAGCCACAATGAATAGAAAAGTTTCGGAATTAAGATTTCGAACCAAGACATAATCCTGATTTATTTTTCTTTTCCCCTTATGTGTGAATACAATAGTTTTCATTTTCTACCTGTTGCCTGTATTGTTCCACCTCCATGCTTAGTTACTCTAGGTCTTGTTGATATTTTGACAGGTTTAACTGATATACCCTTTTCTGAAGCCTTTGTTGACCATAAAAAGCCCTCACCAGGCATCAATGAACTCATATCTGCCGGAGAAAGTGTTGAAAGCTGCGTAATAGATTTCTGAATGTGTTTTAGCCATTGAGGGCTATTGAATTTATGTAATAGCACAATAGAACTAAGCTCAATTATTTCGTTTGGCAAGCTTGGAGGATCTTGACTGGCAATCATAATACTTACCCCTTTATGTCTCATTTCACGAATAGCAGTTACAATATTACTTGTAAGATCTTTGTTATCCATATATTTATGAGCTTCGTCAAATACTATAAATTTATTAAAATGCGTTCCATTTAAATTTTTTACAGCGGAAAACACGTTTAGCATAATTACAAATAATCCTAATGCCTCATCCTTTACAATAAATTCATCTCTTAGATCCACAATAATTAACCTTCCTGGCTTGAGTGAATCTCTCAAAATATAGCTATCGTCAATATATTCTCTTGCGAAACTCAACTTTTGTCGAGCCAGCGCTTTTTGAGAGTTAGACAACAATTCAGATGATTCAACGCTTTCTACGATTCCGTCAAGTGTTATATTTCTTCGGTGTTCTTTCATAATGGCTTTAAGTTGCTTTATATAAGCAGAATCATTTCCTATTGCACCAAGTAAAAACATCCAATCCTGAACACTTAATTCCTTTGAATTAAATGCAATAGGTAAAACTTCGATAGAGGGATATTCCGATTGTCGCTCTTCAATTTTATCTCTTGGAGTTAATATGATCACATCTTCTACATTATCCGGTTCGGCACCGTATTTTTCTTTTAGCTTTTTAAGTTCACTCTCTTTATCGTTCGGATAGACCATAGAGATAAACTCTGGCTCGTAATCCATACTTTCACTATAGTGAAAAATCACACCAGCAAGAGGGGCAGGAAGTTCATTTATCTCGCTGAATTGTTTTAATACCATTTCAGAAATAGTGCCTATTGTATAACTTTTACCGCCTCCTTGAACTCCAAATAGACTAATTGTATTGGTTTCGCTTAAATCTATTGCTATCTTTTTACCATGCAGGCTTTCTCCTAATATTCCAAATTGGTTACTAGGTGAACTTTTTCCAATCAAAAGATCATAGTACGGAGTTTTATGAGCTCTACTATTAATCATTTCTTCTATAGGTTCAATGCTATCAATCAAATTCTCACCATCTGATTGGTGAGTTAATTTATACTCTTCTTCCGCTTCGACTAATTTTTCAATACTAGGATCTGGAATATAAACAGGTTTTTTACCTTGGGATTCAGGATTTGATTCCTTTTTTACTGCATCTTTCTCTTGAGAGATTTTGGCATTAAATTTCTGAATAAATGGTTTTAAGGTAGTGTTTGTGCCAATTGCTGAACTTAATTCTGAATCGAAATCATTATCCTCTAATCTTCGAGTATTAAGATCAGAATTTTGGTCAAGAATTTGATCGATGAGCTTGCCTCCAAAAGTAAAGAATGTCAAATCATGATCGAAAACTTCTTTATGGTGTTTTTTGGAAGAAGAAAAATTGAATATGAACCCTAGTTTATTAAATTTTAGTTTAAATCCATCGTCTAAGCATTGTAAAAATGCCATATAACTTCCATAAGCATTTTCATTTAAGTATCCATAGCGGTACGCCCTTTCTATATAAAAGCTCAGTAAAGACTTTAATTCTTTATTTTTAATTTCTCTATCTAATCTATCAAAAGACAAATGATGTTCCGGATCGTAATGTATCTTAAGAGCAGTAATTGTATTTTCGATCTGTTCTTTTATTTTTTCTTTTAGTTCATTACTTTCCGATTCGCCAAGAGATTTTCTGCATTTGATTTCTATAATTGATATATTGATTTCTCTTTTTTCAAGATTAATAGTTACCAGTAAATTGTCTGCCCTACTTTTGCTATCAATAGGTAAGTTTTCAAAAAGGTTTTGATGTAAATCAATTGGAATTAAAAAAGCTTCTTCTAAAAATCCCTTCTTTTCCAATACTCTTTTGGTAAAAGCAGATCCGATTACTTCAAAAGCTTTATTTTTTGAGGAATTGAGTTGTAAAACTAGTGAACTACTGACAGCTCTTAAATCCTCTAGTAGTATCTTTATTTTCTTTTCGTCCTCTGGCTTGTGAATATCTAAGTCAAATTCGCCAAAATGAGGCCCAAGTAAACCTAAAATTTCTGATGTAGGTCTCGTAGTTAAATATGATGTAATACCCGACACTTCTTCTCCTGGAACATAATCCAGGAGAAATGGAATATTTCCATCTTTTGAAGGTTGGTCAAATATTTGAGGACCAATATTTTTATCAAAAGTCACAACCCAATCGGAATAGTCATGTAAATGTGTTAGCAATACTTTATCTCTATCATTTAACCTTAACTGTGTTGAAGGTATAGAATCTGTATGTTTTGAAGCTAATGCTCCAGCTATAAATGATTGTGTATTGTCAAAAAGCTGAATACCTAATGCTCCAGCGCCAGAATATGGAATAGATAGCCTATTACCAACGACAAAGCGATTCCATTTTATTTCAGCATTGTTTTCGCTGACTGTAACAGTTGATTCTGTCAAAAGCCCATTAAGATAAAAATTCCGGTTATTTCTGTATGGTTTGACTAACTCTACTGTAATAGGAAATGGACTTACTAAAAAACTTAAGTGCGATGTAAATCTAAAAGGAGTTGTCAGATAATCTGAAAGACTGTTTATTGAAAATCTAAGTTTTGGAAACAATCGGTTTTTTGATGGTTGAGAAAAAGCCTCTGCTTCTTCGGAGACATTAAATTCCGGATTAATTAAATTCCTAAGAGCTTCTCCATGTTCGATAATTTTGTCTTCTCCTTTAAATATTCTAATTTCGTACTTAACACCTTTAAAAGAATCTTCTTTTTCTAATTCTACAAATGCATCGGCGAATACAGCCGTATCTCCTGAATTTATAAGGTTAATAATGAGTTTGTCGGTATAAGGATGTTGTGACAGATAATTTTTAATATGACGGACAACCAATTTCTGACTAATATCTGTTTCTACATAATTATCTCTCGTGATATTAAACAATTGTCTGAAATAATGTGTCATTTGTCTTGAGACAGATGTCATTCCATTTTTTGATTCATCAATTAATATATTGAGGTATAATCCCCAACCATAAGCTAATTCCCCTGAATAAAGATAAGTTTTAAACGAACTTGGCTCCACCAAAACTAAAGGGTTATTTTCAGGAGAAAGCTGTCCTTCAAATAAGGAATCTAGGTTCTTTAACCATGTGTCTCTGTATCCGGGGTAATTTTCTGTCTTCTTTTCCCATTCTTTAAATACTTCCATTAGTTGTAAAGACCAAGCTAATCGTAGTGGGTGCAACGGAGAAAGCAGAAGAGCCTCGGTACGTTGTCCATCTGGAAGTTTAGTTTTAATTCTGGCAACATCAAGTATCTGTAGTTCCGTAAGAAAATGTTGTATTTTACTTTTTTCTTCGACATTTAAATTATCATTGGATACTTTGTTATTAAGAGAAGTAGTCCAATTGGTTAGTTGTTGGATATATTCTTTAATTTTTTCATGATGTTTAAATATATCGGCTGTTTCAAAAACACCATCACCAGTTTGGTTTGATGCTAAAATGCTTGAAAAAATTTCTTTTCTAAGCATTAGTATTGAAGCAGGAATTATAGTTGTCAATTCGCTTTCTACAAATTGTAAGCTCTCATAGCCAACGGCGGCAGAGTTACTTTTTAACACGCCTTTTACATACCCAAAACTATCACTGTGCTTCAAAAATGCAATTTCAATTTCACGTAATTTTGAAGACATACTAATTTGGTAATTATGCTTCTCAGAATAATTAATATAAAAAGTCGATGTATGTTTCTTTAAATCGTTAAGCCAAATATTTGAATTTTCGGTCGAAATAGGTTCATCTGCTTCTTCTCCCAATTTAAGTTTCTCAATTCTATATTTGAAATAGGCCTGTAATACGTTGTTTAGTCTATCTTTACGATGGTCGTTGTCTCGTTCAACTATTTCATTTACAACATAATCAAAATCTTCCGAGTCACAGGTAATCTTGTATTGAAAGTTACTCTTTGCTGTATTTTCATCTTTGGCTTTTGCCTCTTCCCAGACTTTTTGAATTTTAGCTTCTTTAAAATCATCATCTGCATTCAAAACATTTCCGTGTTCGTCTTCAGCCAACACTTTGAAAAAATAGGAACCCTCTTCAATAATATTGGCATTTAGTTCAACAGTTGCTTCGCGGAAAGGGCGATTAGATGCTGTGTTTTTAAGTTGTCTTAGAACTGAGATTTCCTCTCCAGATCCCCCATCAACTGCCATTAGCAATACTTTAAAATATTTTAGATCTGAGATATCTTTTGGGTTAGGATTAGTCCTAAACCGAATACGAACCTTCGAAACTTTATTTTCCTCTACATGAAGAACTTTTTTTCCATCTTCAATCTTAAAATCATTTGATTTAATTTCTTCAGTAAAAAGCTTGATATGTGTAAAATCTAAATCCGGAATCTCCCAATTGGAAAAATTGAGTTGGGGGTATGCTTCAAAGATAAGCCTACAAATTTCTTCTGCATTTCTGGCCTCTTTTTCTGTTTTAATGAAGTTTACTACTTCTTTTTGCAATGTATTTGGTTCCAATGGGAGCTCAGAAACTCTTTCATAGAGTGGTTTACTAAATGAGCTCAATAGTCTAGTACTTAAAATATTGAAGTTTAGTCTTGATCTCACCTTCTCTTTTTCGAAAACCAAGTTTGAATCTGGTATTAAGTTTAATAGATATAGATTATCTCCAATGGTTTTGTTTGAATAGTCACTCTCTTCTAGTGCTAATAGGTATTTAATAATATTTACAATGCTTATGTCATAAGCTTTCAAATAATTGAGTACTTCGTTTTTAATTATGTAAGCACAACTATCTGGTATTTTATCCAATAGCTCATCTTTGAGCTTATTTTCTATACCTTCTAAAGAAATTTCCTTGAAAGTGGCGTTGCCGTAGGAATCCTCAGCGGCGGTTCTGCTGTTGGAAGGAATGAGTACTAATAATGGTGCATCTTGCTTATTTCTTAATTCAATTAATTTAGTTGCCGAAATAAATTTTGTATCAGTATTCCTTTCTTCCGAGACTATAAAAGTATCAATATTTGGATACTGCTTATGAATGATATTCCATAAGAAGTCTAGTTCGTTAAGTCCCAAGCCGGTTATTTTCATGCAATGCCCGGCAATGGCATTACTAAGATCTTCTTTATGAAGCTGAAGAATAAGATCTATTATTTTTCTGTAATATGTATTAGGTGTTTTCGATGTTTCCATTTTTACTGTGCGTTTAATTCATAACGAGGTCTAATTCTTTGAAGAATGTAGGCGTCACTTAAATCATTGTAGAAGCCTATTTGACGTAACTTTCGTTTAAAAGCATCAACATTTTCTTTAAACGCTAAGTGAGTTTGTAAATCTGCATCTGCAAACCGATCTTCATTCAAACCATTTATTACCAGCCCATATCTTTCTCTGATGCTCTGAATGAGTTCTTCAATAGATAATGTTCGTGTATTGAATTGGTTGTCTTTTGATTCCAATACAAGTATTTGAACCAAGGTTTCCAGAAGCCGCGTGCCTAAAACAAACCGCCGTGGATGCTTGCGGCTACGTCCTTGAGCCATAAATCCCCGTTCGTTATTTTTCTGAGACAGGTTGTCGATTAATTGAATATGAAAACGATATTGATATGTTCCTCTTGCTTTAAGAATTGTTTCTATATAGCGATCAAAATAGGTGTCCTCATATCGCACTCTATCTTCCATCATTAATCTGTCCTCTTCTTCCAGATTGTGATAGAGATTATCCCATTGCGTTTCAAAATAAATCTCAAAATCAGATGGTTTCTCTTTTAACACCTGCAATGCTTTATTGATGTTTTCTGAATTGTTTTTATCCAGTTTTAACCTGCGTAATGTTGCATTGATTTGGAAAGTAGCTTTTATATAGTCATAAACTTTATTAATCAAGTTTTCGGCATCATCAGCTGCTATTTTTGCCGCTTTGCTTTCATAATTGTCGGTTGCATCTAATACAATATTCCAATCATCATTTATATCCGAAGACCCACCTTCTATCATTTTGGGTAGAAAGTGAATTAATTTCTGGATATAGATTGATAGGTGAAAAGAGGTTATGGTTTTCAAATAATCTATCAACACATTTCTTGGAATGAGTCTTTTGTAAACTAATAATCTTCTAACGTCATCACAAAATAAATTAGCTTGTTTTTGTAGTATAGGATAGATTTGGTTAAGATTTGAACTGCTTTCCAAAAAACCTGGTTTTACGTTTTTTATGATGTGTAGCAATCCCAGGCTATCTACGTCTAAGCTGTTGGCGGTATTGATTTTGCTCGTTGTTTGATCCCAGCCTTCCATCAAAAAGTTTTTCAGGTCTTCCTTTACAGTGGGATTGACAGAAAGCATCAGGTATACTTGATCTGCCGTGTTATAATCTCTTGTATTAGCAGCATTTCTTACCCTATAGCACTCTAAATGTATGGGTCTAAGAGAGGAGATTTTCTCCTTATCAATATTTCCTCTGTAAACCATATTGACTAAGTTACTTCTCATCCATAACTCCGCTGCTTCCGGATTTTCTTTAAATCCTTGAACTGAGCCTTCATCTTCTAGTTTGCTAAATATTTTTTTGAGAGTCTGAATTTCAATGAATGCATTTTCTGCTGAACGAGCTCGTTGCTTTGGTCTTATTCCATTGTGCTTAAGAAGCATAAATAGATTAACCAATGTATTGTCAATATTTATTGCCTTTGCATCAACCGTAAAAATCAGTTCGTTTCTGAATAAACTTTCCTCCTTATTTAATTTAATAGCCATAATTATAGATTCATTGGTTGTAAATGCAGATGATTCTGTTCGTTTTTACTGATTCTGAAAAAAGTAAGATTATCCTTGGTAACAATAACTTCGTTATAATTAAGATTCTCTAACAGGTTTTTGAATATAATTAGTTCCACAAACTTACCTCTCAAGTCATTGAGTGATGGACTAAAACCCTGCTGAATGAAATGAAGCATTTCATATAAGTCTAGGGATACCGTTAACTGAATATGTTTTTGCAACCTGTGTCTGAATGTCAAACTATCCGGTTCATATTCGAGATATTTAACTAAATGTCCCGTCTTATTTACAAACAATTCAAAATCATCCAAACCAAATAAGCGAAATGATTTGCTGAACGGATCATTAATTTCTGTTGAGGATAGAATAAGATATTTCTGGTCAATTGCAACATTGTCACACCCTTCATTTAATGATATGGCTCTTGATATGCTGGTTTTTGTCTCATTATTTATATCCCCTTCACTAAGCACATTGACAAATTTAAAAACAGAATGATAGGGTAATCGTAAAAGATAAGACGGTAACTGTTTATGCACTGCATTATCATCTTCAATTTGATTACTTGAAACGTTTAATAATTCTGCTTTCCCTTCAAAATATTGGTGTCTTACAAAGTTTTTCTGAATGGTTTTAATTCTTAATATTTCAGCTTCGTCCTGCTCATAGGTTGGCTTGATTCGTTCAACGGTATTGAATGTCTCAAGCAGGTTAATCTCTCTCTCCGCAAATTCTAAATAGGATTTACCTTGATGTTTTCCAAAAAACAGATCCCTGTCTAAATCCGGAATCGATACCTCTCCAATGTCCGTTTCACGTAATAGTTTAATTAAGCGGTCTTGGTTTCCAGAATCTTCAGATATCGGATTAGTTATATTGAAGTAATAGTTTTGCCAAAACAGTTCTGGAGAACTACGGTTTTCATTATATAACCTTTCGATATCCCCACAATCATAATCGTGGGTTAGAGTGTAAGCAATAAAGGAACGTAAGTCACGCATTGTTACATGTAATTCACGCTTAAGAGTTGCAGTTCTCAATAACCATTCCATACGTGTTATGATCTCTTCGCCGGCTGCAGAATCGTTAAATGACTCTACATTGTATTTTATAAAACATTGATTTGCCAAAGAGCAACCATCACATTGTTTCCAAAGTGCTTTTTGGGTAAGCGCTTTTACTTGCTGTCTAAACAAACTAGGTTCATTTTCCTCTCTTGCTGCGATTGACCTCAAATTCAGATTGATAATCATCAAACCTTCCGGAAGTTCGTGGTGACCTTCGTTATAAAAATAGTTTTCAATGTTATCGTGTAATTGTTTATGTTTTGAGGTTGCTTTTAGAAACTCTACCAATCTTCCTTCGTTGATAGCAATTATTCTGCCTTCAATAGCGTCATTGTAATTACTTAAATTTTCAAATGGAAGAAAAAAGTTTTCAAGTACATCGTGATTAATTTTTTCATCCTCATCCTGTGACCCATCATAATTACTCTCAAAGAGAACGCCATTGATTTTAAATTTAGCTCCGTTTTTATGACTGAACCGAGTGAGGGCAGTAATATTTTGATCTTCCTCTATTTTTCTGATAAATGCAGTCTTGCCATCACCTGCATTACCTGTAATGATCAATAACTTAAACTGTCCATCCAATACTGCCGGAATAAGATGGTTATCCAATTTGGTAGGCGTATAGGTGAGTTGATCAAAATTGCTTGTATGAAAATTTGCTCTTGTTCCTGAATTTCCGTGTTTAGATTGACTAAATAAAGAATTGATATATTTTACAAAGTCTTGTGATTCCGCAACTTCAACTTGTTTGTTAGATTGTTCACTTTTGCGCTCTAATATTCCGTCTTCGCCAAATAGAAGCAGAGCATCCAACATATCTTTTGCTGTTGCAAATCTGTCTTCCGATATGGGGTTTATAGCTTTTAAGATGTAATTGGCAAAATCATCGGATAACCGTTCTTCAATCAGTTTTGGATGGATTGGCGCTTTACTGAGTATTGGTAACTTACCCGGAGACCAAGGATATTGCTTACATAATAATTCATAAAGTGTAATACCCAATGCAAAAGTGTCTGCAGAAGTATTCCATTTTATTTTAGTTCCATCAACTATTAAATCCGGTGCCAAATATGGATTTGTACCAACAAAATCATGATTGTCTTCTGCAAATGATGCGATATTAAAATCAATCAGAACAAACCTTTGCTCATTATCCCATACAATATTCTGGGGTTTTACGTCCCTGTGCAAAATTGGCTGTTCAAGAGATTGCATAGCAACCAATGCACTCAGTATATCTTTAGCAACCTGAAATACTCGTTTAATAGATAATCGGGCGTCGGTGCGGGTGTAGATGCTTAGATTTTCACCCTCCAGATATTCCATGATGGTATAAAATTGTCCATCTATGGATTTTCCGTTCCCAACAAACTTTACAATATTAGGATGGTCTAGTTTTTTTAAGGCTTTATATTCATCAATTACAGATTGTGCGTTGACACTTTCGTGAAAAAGTTTTAGCGTAAAAGATTCTCCCTGCAATTGCTGAAGCACCTTAAATACTCTGGAGTAACCACCTTTTCCTAATACCTTTTGAATAAGATACACCCGTTCGAAGGAATCACCCTCTTTTATGTCGTAGGTGTCAATTGCTGAAACAGCTATTGGCATTACTTTAGTTTCAGGAGCAGAAGAAGGATTTCCTTTCAAAGCTTTATTAAAAAATTCTTCCAGTTCTTCAATGTTATCATATCGTAGACTTTCGTCAACCAATATTGTTTTATTGCACAGTTCGTCCAACCATTTTGGCAGGGCGCTATTGATTTTTGATGGAAGCCTGTCTTCCGGTAGTCTTCCGGATAGATTATTTAGTTCGAATGGATTTTTAACAGGCTCTTGTCCTGTAAATAACCAGTAGATTAGTACTCCTAACGAATAAATATCTGAAGCCCTTGAAGCATCACCAACGGTAAGTTCTAGTGGGTGATATGCAGTAGCATTACTCTCACTAATTGTAGGCATTACGGTGTAACCTTGCCTGGACTCGTCAGAGAAATAAGACTTCCCAAAATTTCCCAGATATGCAAAACCACCAGCCATAAATATATTTTCCGGGTTGATGTCTCTATGAAATACGTTTTCCTTGTGCGCTTCTTTCAGCGCAGCCATAATATTGATGATGATATTAATCTTTTCCTGGAAAGTAAAAGTCTTTGAACGGATTTCTACCTTTAATGAGTTTTCATCAAGATAGTCAGAGATTTCATAGAAAAGATGATTTTCTTCGTCTATCCGGAATTCTACATTTAGAATGAACGGTTTAGCTTTTATCCTATTAAGTGCTCTATATTGATTGTTAATCTGATTTTCTCTGGCTAACAGTTCCTCCTCTCCTAATCCTGTGACCTGCAGTGCATATTCTTTTACTATTTTCTGAATAGACGATGCTACACCTTTAGGTTTTACCAGATATTCAGCATAATTATTTTCTTGCTGCAGTACTTCAATGATTTCATAGCCTTCAACTTCTCGTTTTTCATTAGGAGTTTTCTGGCTCTGTTCGCCAGTCAAAAATTGAACTAATTGAGTCTGTATTTTAGCAATATCAGCTTCTAACTGTCCTATTTGACAGGGATCTTTTAGATAGTGGATCAATTTCTCGTTGAGCTGAAAAGTAAGCTTTCCGGCTTCTTGCCACAATGATGGTTCATAAGTATTGGGAAATGATAAAGTAACCATGTTCTGAATCCATACTTTACCCCAAGAAAAATCTTGCTCCTTTAATTTGGAGGCAAGAATCGCAGTTTTCTGCCTCCCAGTTTTTAATGGATTATTTCGCTGTTTGTCATTGACATACCAATAATTATCATCCCCTTCAATTCGTCCTTTCCAATCTTTGTTTTCAATATTATAAATAGCATGAGGTGCTACTACAATAAGGTCATATTCCCAGTACTGAGTACGATTATTACGTGGATTTGTTGACGCAATTTCGACATTAGGAACTAAATAAAAGGAATCCGGAAGGTTTACTTCCAAAAAGTCTAATAAACGCTTTTCTCCAGCATTTACAACAGAATCGAAGTAGGGAGGTTTAATTATTTTTGCCATGATTCAATTTCTTTTTCGACTAATTCAATTGCGCGATTTTCTTTACAATATGCCTCATACAATAGAGTGTGTGCTTTTTTTACATCATTATCAATTTTTTTCATCTGATTATCTGATAACAGAGGAACTGGAAGCTCTTTCAAGAGATCTTGGATAGGACGACAAAGCTTAGTCCCCGTTTGTGTTTTACGGATAAGCCTAAAGCCATAATCTGATGATAACCAACAATAAAGATAACCAGAAGGAACAGAACTATTTGTTTTCATTCTGATAAATTCACCTGCTAATAACTGTCCTTGCAATTCCTCGTTGACAAAAATTGTCCTACAAAATGTTTCTCCTTCTCCTAAAGTACCAACTCCAGCAATTAATACTTCACCATATTCGGCAAGGTTATCTGTTTTCACAAAAGCTCGAGAAACAAACTTCCCTTTCTTTTTCGCATTAAAAATGTCAGACTGATTTATCAATTTGATTCCTTTACTGGAATTTAGTTCTAATCTTTTGAAAGAGCCTGTGGAGAAAAATTGATTATCATCTAAACAATCTGTTAGATATTTATACTTCTCTCTTTTAACTCGTTTTTCTAATATTTCTATTTTTTTCGAATAATTGAAAGCATTAATAGATACAGTTTTTATTTCGGAAATATTTCTTGAAAATACAGTTGCATTTTTATCACAATTGTTAGTTCCAAAATAATCATACTCTGAGCTAACAAGGTCTGGTAGATTAGCAATCTCTTTCAGATCTTTTTGTGCTATACTTAGTATTTTATTAGCTTCTATCCGTAAGTTGGCAGCATCTATTATTAAATCATGACATTCATCTTCTAGCCATGGTTTTAAAATTGGGACAGGAATATTTGAAAGCATATCTTCTGTTATGAATGGTTGTGCATTTCCACTTATATGTCTTCTAGAAATATGATATCCGTATTTGCTTGCCAAAAATGAAAACAAATATCCATTTTTGACTATTCCATTAGATACAATTCTTATAACATTATCAGATCCTATACATCCCTCTAGATCTGCGGAAGTATAACTATAAGTTCCTACAGTATTTTGTCCCACTCTTCCTGTCAAAATCATCCCCTCTTTCAAAAAACTTTTCTTTTCTTTCCAAAAAGCTTTAGAAGTATAATTACATCCTATTAAAGGTGTTAAAGATAAAATGTCCGTATTTCCTAAATAAGGGATACCTTTGAGTTTATTTACGTATATTCTTTTACTTCGTCCTGCACAGAATATTTCCGAAGCTAGTTCTCCCAATTTTTTATGAACTTTAGTTCTTAAAAAACGGTCATAAATAACTCCTTCAGCTAAGTGAAAATCAGCATTTAGTCGCAAACTCTCATCTATATACTTCGATTCTATTCTTCCAACTTTCATATTATTAGTCCACTTAAAAATTTCATATATTCTTCTGTGATTTTCGGAAGATCATCATCTACCTTTTTAAGTTTTTCTCTCCTTATTTTTACTTCTTTGTCCCCCGTTTTTTTATGTACTATATATTCCGTTTCTGTTTCAAAAAGCAACTCAGCACCATCTTCGTCTCTCAAATAAATAGGATTCCCCCTTCTATCTTTACCTAGTTTTTCCGCTATAGCCATAAATACATCATAATCCTCTCGGCTATCTTGCGCCAATTGTCTTTCTAAATCTGTTTTCTTTTGCAGAAATAATAAAGATGCTTGTACTCCAACTTGTGGTAAAAATGCTTCTACAGCCAAATCTACAGAAGCTAATATTTGAAACTTGTCAAGTATCCATTCTCTAACCGGAAGGGTATTTGGATTTCCCAAAATACCGTCAGGAAGAACTATAGCCATTTTTCCTCCAGGTTTTAAAAAGTTATAACAAGCTTCAATAAATAATACCTCAGGTGCATCACTATAGGCACCTAGTTGATAATTTAATGTACCATCTTCTCTGTAGATAATCCCCCTATCAACTTTCACTTTTGCTCCGAATGGTGGGTTGGTGAATATCATGTCAAACTTTTCTCTAGCATCTGTCCCATAGGCATTTTCCAAATCTCTCATCTTTAATAGACTTTGATTGATTGCACCATTAATTTTAGTAATTTCCTCTGGATGTTCCCAATTAGGGTACTCCAAGGAATTTACGTGGAAAATATTAGCATGTCCATCTCCAGCCATTACCATATTCATTCGAGCAGCCTTTTTTAAGTCAGGGTCAAAATCAAAACCGAAGATGCTATTTTCAGCATACTCACGTACACGTTCATTGACTTCAAGTGAATTAAACTTTTCAGTCAATAAAGGTCCATCAAGATCAGGGTATAATTCTTTAGCAATTTGTTTACGAACATGATCTAATACCATAACCAGAAATCCACCAGACCCACATGCAGGATCAAGAACACGATCATGTTCACTCGGGTTCAACATTTCAACCATTGCTTTTACTATGTTTCTGGGCGTAAAGAATTGTCCGGCTTCTTGCTTTAATGTATTGCTTACAATGGTTTCATAGGCAGTACCTTTCACGTCGATTGAGGCATCCAAAAAGGAATATTTTGCTAAATCACTGGCAATAAAAGCAATTCCTTTGTCTCTTAACTCAATCTCTTCACTACCAGAGAATACTTCTGAAAAAATTTTATCTTCTTTCAGATCCATAAATAAGCTTTTAATACGATCTGCTACTTTTTTGCATCCTTCAGGAGTATTTTTTTCCTTAACACCTACCCAGAACCTCCTGCGATAACTTTCTTCTGAAGGAAGGAATTTTCTCTTTTCATCATATAATTTGCAAAAAATAAGATATAATAATTGCCAAAAGGCATCTTTCTTTCTTCCTTCATTCCCATAAATATAATCGTGAGAGCGCTTAAATACTTTAATTAATGAGTCGTTAGCTGGCTTTCTACTACTAGAACGATCTGCCCGATCAAGGTCTTCCAACGTTTCTCCCTCACCAGGAAAATCAGACAAATCTGTAAATTCATAATCAAAATCCATAGCATCTTTTTCTTTCTGTAAGAAGTGGTAATTGGAACCATTTGCCCACAAACCAAACTCACAGCTATCTAATGCACCCATTGCATTTTCTAACGTTGCAATGATACCCTTAGTTTTATCGGTATCTTTTACTTTATCATCCTGCACAATACATATTCTTGAAATATATTCCTGCTCGTGTGGCTTGCCCTTCTCAAATACAACAAGTTCAATTTTCTGCTTTTTCTGCTTTCCTGTATCCGGATCGGTATATTCAATTTTAAAATCGCGTTCCATATCATCTAAATCAAAGCCATATTCTTCATTTAGCATAAGTGCAACCGATTGTAAATTAACCTCCTGTGCTTTTATTGTTTTTGTTTGTCCCGTGATTACGCAGACTAATTGGTTATCTCCTAAAGCTGTATCTTCTTGTTCAATTTTATCTGTAGTCATATTATTTATCTAATTTCTTTATTAAAATGGATAGGCTCTCAATCAATTCTTCAAAATGAATTACTCTATTGGTTTCCAATATTTGATTAATTAGCTCACTATCTTCAGCTTTATCGTATTGATCTTTTATTATTTTAGTAATAGCTTCTTTGGTTTTTATATTTATTTTCAGGATGTGAAATAAATCATCTCCTAAAAGTTTAGCACCGGCAGTAATTGTTGAGAAATTATCTGTTTCATATATTTCATCATATTTATCTATCGCTTTTTCCTCACAGATGTTTAAGTAGTTAATGAGGATAAAACCTATATCATCAGCATCTTTATTTCCTCTTAAATATCTGTCTTTCCAAGCAACTATTTTTAAAATAAATATACCTGCAAGCGATATAGTATTGATTTCAAATTCTTCATCTATCTTCACAACGATTATATCATTCTTAGCTTCGAGAAATCCCAACACACTCATGGCCACTTGTTCATCCGGAGGCCAGAATATCTTATCGTCTTCTTTCATAATATTGCCAAAAGGTACTATATCAAGTTGAAATGAATCTTTGTAAATGAATCTCTGTTTTTGATTAGCATCCTTTTTAAAATTTTCTAGCCATATTATACCTTTCTCTATTTCAGCATATTGGTTCCAGTCATTTATTGCTATAGCAATATCCAGATCATGTGTTAATCGACCGGATTTTTCATTATGAATTTCCATTACAATATCCCTGGCTGTAGCTCCTATAACAAAAAATTGGACATTCAAATCTTTGAAATAGTCATCCAATTCTCGTAAGATTGGCTTCAATAGCGGATGAGCCAGTTTTTCACTATCAATCTTATAACTCATTCTCTAATATAATTTTAGCCATTTCTATATTCCGCTCAAATCCACTACTTATTAAATCTGCATATACTATCAATGGAGGAGCAGTTATCGTTTTATTATCAAACTTCCAAAACAACTCACAGAGCTCTAGATTTCCATTTGGATTGGGTGCGAGTCTAAATTGTTTTGATAATTCACTTAATTCAATATTGCTGTATAAAATATATTGCTCTGGTCTTAGATTCTTTGTTAGGATTGCAGCGGCAGGCTCGCCACCCCAAACCATGTTATTTTTGTCTGCCAGGTCTTTTACAAGATTAAAATCAACATGCTGTAAAAACTTCATTCGCTTTCTCAAAATCCTAGGTTTTAACACCTCGTTATAGCCAATGACCCATCTTTCAATTAGTTCTTTCTTATTCTTGATTATTCTTTTCTGTTTGGTTCGCAAAATAAACTTAAGGTCTTCCAATTCACTGAAAATATTACTTACTGATCCTATAGATATATCAGTTTTTTCTGATAGTTCACGATAAGAACATACTAAGTTTTCAGGATTTGACAATAATAATAAAAGTAGTTTTAACCCTGCTTCCTGGAAAGCTCTTGATTGATCCTTGTCATATTTGTCAGCCTTTTGCCCTTCAACATAAATAAAAAGATCGCTTTTTTTAATATAAGCGTTACCAGACGCATCAAGATAATTTAAATTATTGCTCTTCAGTAAATTGGCAGCACTTTTTGAAATGTATTTGGCAACAAAGAGAAGATTTGATTTTTCATTATTTGCTTGATTTACAAAAGGAGTCAATATCATTCCGATATTAGAATCTCTAATTGCTGCCTTTGCTATAATGTTAAGCCTTTGGCTATTTATACTGATTGCAGCATCATACTCCTTGCGCTTACTATCCAATTCAATCATTGCGTGAGTAAGGGCTTCTAGCTTAGATACCGCATCATAAATAAAGTCATTGTTTCTATTCATGTTCATTAAAATTTACTGTTCAGTGACAATGAACATTCAAATATAATGAACAATATTATAGCAGTCAAATATTTTAAGAATTATTTATAGCAAATATACCCTTCATAGTTCGTTCTCATTATGAATAGTAAAAAATTTTATTTACATCAATTTTGTTTAACGTAAAAATAACTATCTTTGAAACAGTTTATTACGGTTAAAATTAACGTGTGCCCCAGTTGTCCCTCGTAAATTATAATATACTGATAAACAACAGGTTGTTTTGAACTCTAAGTTTTGTATCGGAAAGTAGAGTAATCTCCTTTATTATTTTTTAAGAGTTTTTGGATTCAAAATATACAACAGCCTTTTCAAAGGCTGTTTTTTTTATTTATTGAAGTCTTTTTCTAGTCCATTAATAGGGAGTTTCATCTCTAGCATGAGGTACGTGATACATCACCTCAACTGCGCCTCAAAAAAGGCTTACAAAATTCAGTTTTCATTCAGAATTTAATTATACTTTTGAGTAAAGTCATTCAGCCTATGAAAATACTGGTCGTTGAAGATGAAGCTGCATTAAGCAAGAGCATCGTTACCTATTTAAAACAGGAGAACTACCTTTGTGAAGTTGCTCCCAACTTCAAAACTGCTTTTGAGAAGGTAGATTCTTATGACTATGACTGCATCCTTCTTGATATTTCGCTGCCTGACGGCAACGGACTGAATGTTTTAAAAGCTTTAAAAGAAGATCATAAAACAGACGGTGTTATTATTATTTCCGCCAAAGATTCTATTGATGATAAAATAGCAGGGTTGCAACTGGGAGCTGATGACTATATTCCCAAACCTTTTCATTTATCAGAATTAAGTGCACGCATAGCTGCTGTCATTCGCCGCCGTAGATTCAACGGAGGTAATATTTTAGTCTTCCACGAAATCACCATTGACACCCTAGCTAAAACTGTTACGGTCCATAACCAGTTTGTTGATCTTACCCGAAAAGAATATGACTTGCTGCTGTATTTTACCATCAATAAAAACAGAGTACTTTCCAAGACAGCCATTGCAGAGCATTTGTCCGGAGAGAATGCTGAAGTATATGATAATTATGACTTCATCTATGCGCATATTAAAAATCTGAAGAAGAAACTGAGTGCCGCCCAATGCAATGATTATTTAAAATCTCAGTACGGAATAGGGTATAAATTCGAATATTAAATGAAATTAATCAACTACATATCCCGTCGTTATACCATTTATGCTATCCTTATTTTATTAATAGGGATTCCTGTTTTCTACTTTTCCCTGCAGTATCTGATGCTGAAAAGCCTCGATGAAAATATGAATCACCAGAAAGTATGGATAGAAAAACAGCTCAGGACAACCAATCCCGATAATTTTATTTCTTTTGAGAATAATATCATTGTCCGACCCTCCAGCAATCCTAAAGTTTTTGACACTATTTATAATCAACCCGTTTTTATTCCCGATGATAACGAAACGGTGATGCACCGGATTTTACGATCTAACACCATTGTCAATGGTAAACCTTACGAAATAAGAATCCAAAAATCCATGATAGAGGATGAAGACCTCCTCAACAGTATACTTATATTACAACTCATATTGGTAACTGCTCTGCTGATTGGTTTAATGATTATTAATTTCCAGCTTTCCAAAAAGCTCTGGAAACCTTTTAATGATATTGTAAACAAGCTGAATTTATATCGTGTAGACAACGATGATAATTATCGCTTTATGCCAACCAACATTGAGGAATTCAACAATTTAGGAAACTCTATTAAAGATCTCACCAAACGAAACCAGAAACTCTATAAAACACAAAAAGAATTTACAGAAAATGCGTCTCATGAACTGCAAACGCCTATCGCTGTAATGCAAAGCAAACTGGAACTATTGATGCAGACCAGCCCTATTTCAAAGGAACAGGCTGAACTCATAGAAGAAATTGCGATCGCTGGAAATAAAATGCAGCGCCTCAACCGTACTTTATTACTTCTTACTAAAATTGAAAACAACCAGTTTCCGGCTACTGAAAAAATAAGTGTACAAAAAATCATACTAAAACTGTTGAGCCAATATGAAGAACCGGCACAACAAAAAGAACTTCAATGGGAACTTACCCTGAATCACGAAATTGAAGTCATCGCCAATCCCATTCTTATTGATATCCTCATTGGAAATATCCTGTCGAATGCTATTAGACATTCGGAAAACGGGCAGACTATTTCTATAAAAACAGAACCACAAAAACTTATCATTTCCAATCCTGCTAAAAAGGAACTGAACCGGGAAGAACTATTCCAACGATTCAAAAAACAATCCGAAAGCAGCAATAGTATTGGCCTTGGACTGGAAATAAGCAAAAAGATCTGCAATCTGTATCACTATGAAATTGAATATCATTTTGCCAATCAGCAACACCTATTCATTATTTTTTTTCATTAATTTTTTATAGGTGGTAAAAAATTCAGGATCTCTACAGAATGTCTGCTGAATTTTACAACACCAATTAAAAATAGTGTACAATGAGAATAACAATTTTAGCTCTGCTGTTCATGACGGGATTCAGCAGCATGACATTCGCACAGGAGAAAAAAGAAAACCTGAAAGTTCCAACTGCCGTGGAAAAAGCTTTTCAAAAAAATCACCCAACCATTAAAGCCAAATGGGAAAAAGAAGCTGATCAATATGAAGCCGAGTTCAAACAAAATGGCAGTAAAACAAGTGAATTATATACTCCGGCAGGCACTTTAGAAGAAACGGAGGTTGAAATTGCAACAAGCCAGCTTCCAGCATCCGTCTCAAAATACATTGCACAAAAAAAGCTGGGAAATATCAAAGAAGCTGCTAAAATCACGAAAACTGACGGTTCAGTCCTTTACGAGGCTGAAGTAAAATCAGGAGATGCTCTTTTCGATGCTAAAGGTAATTTTATTAAACTACAAAAAGATTAGAGGCATAGAATGTAAATATTGATAAGAAACCGATTATTTAATCGGTTTTTTCTTTTTTAAAAACAGTTTGATCTTAAAAATTCAGAATCTCAACAGAATTGATCTTCATCTTTGATCTAAGAATTTGAAATAGTCTGTATGAACACTTTTTGTACATATCCGGTTCGGTGGCTTTTGGTTCTCATTGCCTCATCATTTTGTTTTTCTGTAAAAGTAAAAGCACAAACGGAACATAGTCTGCCTTATTTTATCCAAGCCGCTCAAAATAACAGCCCTTTACTCAATGATTATAATAACCAGATAACTTTTAACAAAATTGACAGTTTAAAATTAAGAGCAAACTATGGTTTTATCATCACCGGAGAAGCGAATGCGGGATATTCACCCAATATTAAGGGATGGGGATATGATAATGCATTAACCAACGGACAATCGCTATTCGCAGGGGTAAGAGTGGCTAAAGAGTTTATCAGCCGAAACAACCTGAACACAAGGCTGAAAACCTACAATGCAAGTATTTCACAGATTATTGCCCAGAAAAACATTACTACCCAAACTTTAAATAAACAGATCACAGATCAGTACATCGCAACATATGCCAGCCAGCAGCGCTATGAACTGAGCAAAGAAATAATCGATTTGCTAAACCAGGAAGATTTAATTTTAAAAAAGCTAACCCGGTCTTCTGTTTTTAAGCAAACAGACTACCTGACCTTTAAAGTCACTTTGCAACAAAATGAGCTCACCTTAGAACAGCAACAGGCAGATTGGCAGAGCAATTATGCATTACTCAATTATCTATGTGGTATTGTAGACATTCAGTTTCCGCGCCTGGATGCTCCCAATATCAGTACAGAACTTGCTCCTGCTGATTTTAAAGAAAGCGTATATACACAAGCCTTTACTGCTGACAGTCTTAAGATTGCCAATGACAGCGAAATTATAAAATACAATTACAGACCCAAGGTGACAGCGTTTTCTGACGGCGGATACCAAAGCTCATTTGTGCAGACTCCTTATAAAAATTTCGGATTAGGCCTTGGTCTCGGGGTCTCTATTCCCATTTATGATGGTCATCAAAAGAAAATGCTGCTGCAGCAAAATCAGCTGGCTCTACAAACCCGTCAAAAGTATAGGGAGCAGACCCAAAGACAATATCAGCAACAGATTTTTCAAATCCAGAATCAAATGGAGCAATACCACAAAATGTTAAAAACAGCAAATCAGCAAATCAACTATGCCAGAACTCTGGTAGAAGCCAATGCAAAACAATTGCCGACGGGAGACGTAAGAATGGTGGACTTCATTTTATCAATCAATAACCTGTTAAATCTCAAAGGCAATATCATACAGTATAATGCGACTTTATTCAATTTACAGAATCAAATACAATATTTAATCATTCAATAGCCATGCAAAAGTTATTTTTTCTGATAATAATGAGTGTTTCCCTTCTTAGTTGTAAGAAAAATAATACAGCTGATACAGAAAAGGTTCAACCGGAGGCAAAGCCTAAAACGGAAGTAAGTACAGCCTACCCTTCGGACACTATTCAACTGAATAATGAGATCACCTTAAATGCAACTGCCAGCTATCTTCTGAAATCAGATGCCAAAGCAAACAGTACGGGCTATATCACCAATATGACGGTACGGCTTGGCGACCAGGTAAAACGGGGTGCTGTCCTTTTCGGATTGCAGACCAAAGAAGCGAGGGCATTGGGTAATACAATTAATAAACTGGATCAATCCTTCAGGTTTAATGGAGTAACATCCGTTGTAAGCCCAGCAACCGGATATGTTGTTATGCTGAATCATCAAATCGGAGATTATGTACAAGACGGGGAAATTCTGGCCACCATTACAGATGCTTCCAGCTTTGGTTTTGTAGTAGACGTTCCATATGAGTATTTACAGCTGATAAAAAATAAGAGTTCATTATCTGTGAAGCTACCAGACGGAGATAACCTTCCTGCACGGGTGACCAAGGTAATGCCTTCCGTAGATCCTATTTCACAAACCGTAAAAGTCCTTTTGCAGGTATCCAACAACAATATTCCTGAAAATCTAATCGGTACGGTTACTTTTTCAAAATCCACGGCTTATGGTCTGACAGTACCTAAAATGGCCATCTTAAGTGATGAAACCCAATCTTCTTTTTGGGTGATGAAAATGATCAATGATACAACGGCAGTGAAGGTTCCTATTGCAAAAGGAGCCGAAACCGATAAATATATCCAGATAAAATCCGGAAACCTTACTACAAAAGACCGGGTCATTATTTCCGGAAACTTTGGACTGAGCGATACCGCTTTCGTAAAAATTAAAAAGCCCTAATCCAATGAAAAAGTCATTCTTTGTAACTTACAGAAGTCCTTTGCTGATTCTGATTTTACTGATACTTACAGGAGGGATTTATTCTTATACGAAAATACAATCTGCTTTATTTCCGCAAGTCACTTTTCCGAAAATAAAAATCATCGCGGATGTAGGACAACAGCCTATCAGCCAAATGACTGTTGGTGTCACTAAAGTCCTTGAAAATGCGGTAAAGAAAGTGCCCGACTTGCAGCTTCTTAGAAGCACCACCAATCGTGGAAGTTGTGAAATTTCAGCATTTATGTCCTGGAATGTGAATGTTGATTTAGCAAAGCAGCAGGTAGAAAGCAGCATCAATGAGGTGAGAAATCAGCTTCCTCCCGAAACCAACATTACGGTAGAAAAGATGAACCCGTCTATTCTGCCGGTCATAGGATATTCTTTAAACTCTGATGTGAAAGATCCTATAGCCCTTAAACAGCTTGCCCTGTACACTATAAAACCTTTCCTCTCACAGGTTCCGGGAGTTAGTGAAATAAGGGTAATCGGAGGACAGGATAAAGAGTTCCGGGTACTGATGAACCAACAGACTATGGCCCGCTTAGGCATTACCTCCACAAGTGTTGAACAGGCCATCAACAGTACCAATTTCATTAAGTCAAACGGATATTCCTCTGATTTCAGATACTTGTATCTTACTCTTACCGATGTGCAAATCCGCAATGAGGAACAGCTGAAAAACCTGGTGGTAAGTAATAATGGTAAACGTATTGTTTTACTACGCGATATTGCTGAGATTAATATTCACAATGCCAAGCAATACATTAAAGTAAATGCCAACGGAAAAGAAAGCATCCTGATAGCCATTATTCAGCAACCTAATGCTAATGTAGTAGATCTTACCCAAGCAATGGATGCTAAAATTAATGATCTTCAGAAAACACTTACAAAAGATGTTGTTTTAAAACCTTATTATGTTCAGGCTGATTTTGTCAATGATTCTATCAGAAGTGTTACAGATGCATTGTGGATAGGGCTTTTATTAGCCATTATTGTTGCTGTGATCTTCCTTCGCTCATGGAAAGCGAGTGCTGTGATATTAATTACAATTCCTATCACATTAAGCCTTACCATGCTGGTTTTATATGCGATAGGGCAAACATTCAATATTATGACTCTGGGAGCAATAGCTGCTGCCATCGGATTGATTATAGATGATGCTATTGTAGTCGTGGAGCAGATACATCGCACCCACGAAGAACATCCTGAAGAATCATCCAGAACTCTGGTACAGAAAGCCATCAACTATCTGCTGAAAGCAATGGTAGGTTCTTCTCTCAGTACCATTGTGATATTTTTACCCTTTATATTGATGAGCGGTGTTGCCGGTGCTTATTTCAAAGTAATGACAGACACGATGATCATTACTTTAGTATGCTCTTTCTTTGCTACATGGATCCTGCTTCCTGTAGTCTACCTGCTTCTTTCTTCAGGAAAGACAAAAGAAAAAAATATTCAGCATCACGATGTAAAGGAGAGAAAATGGGTTGGTTTTTTCATCAGAAAACCGATTTTCAGCTATCTGTTTATTGTATTCCTCATCATCGTTACAGCAATGATATTACCTAATATCAGTACAGGCTTCCTGCCGGAAATGGATGAAGGAAGTATTGTCATGGATTATAAATCGCCTCCGGGAACCTCTCTGGAAGAAACAGACCGGGAGCTAAAAATAGTGGAAAAGATCATTGTGGCAAACCCGAATGTTTCCGCATACAGCAGAAGAACAGGCACACAGATGGGATTCTTTATTACAGAACCCAACACAGGAGATTATCTAATCCAGCTTAAAAAAGACCGAAATAAAACAACCAATGAAGTTACTGATGAAATCCGTTCAAAGATAGAGGCTTCAGGACTTCCCCTAACGATTGATTTCGGACAGGTAATTTCAGATATGCTGGGTGATCTGATGAGCAGTGTACAGCCTATTGAAATTAAAATTTTCGGCAGTGATCAAAAAGTTATTCAGGACTACTCCAAAAAAGTGGCAGATATTGTAGGAAAAGTGAATGGTACAGCAGATGTATTTGATGGAATTATCATTGCGGGTCCGTCTATTATCGTTACTCCTAAACTTCCTGTATTAGCTCAATACCAAATCCCTTTACCTGATTTTCAGAGCCAGCTTCAGGCTAATCTGGATGGCAATATTGCCGGAAATATTTTTGACCAGGTACAATTCACCCCTATCCGGTTGTTGTACAACAGTAGAACGAATCTGTCTGTCAATGATATCAACAACAGTATGATTTCTCTTCCCAACGGAACTTTGAAGCCTTTAAGTGAGTTTGCAACTGTTGGAATCTCGAGTGGTTCTGCGGAGGTCAACAGAGAAGATCTTCAAACTTTGGGTATTGTAACAGCAAGACTGGACAATGGTGATTTGGGAGGAACAATCAAGGAAATCCAAAAAGAGATCGATCAAAAAATAAAGCTTCCGACAGGTTATTCCATTGTATATGGCGGTGCTTATGCAGAGCAGCAAAAGTCCTTCAGAGAGCTTTTGATTATTCTGGGTATTTCCAGCTTACTGGTCTTTTCCGTTATGCTTTTTTTATTCAGAAGTGTAATCGTTGCTTTTCTCATTTTATGTATTTCTATTTTGGGAATCTCAGGAGGAATACTCCTTCTGTATTTCACCAATACTCCATTGAATGTAGGAAGCTATACGGGGCTGATTATGATGGTGGGAATCATTGGAGAGAATGCTATTTTCACTTATTTACAATTTCATGAAAGCCTCAGTCATAAAACAAAAGAACAGGCTATTATATATGCAATCAGCACAAGGCTTCGTCCCAAACTGATGACGGCACTGGGAGCCATCATTGCTCTGATGCCTCTCGCTCTGGGTATTGGTACCGGAGCACAAATGCATCAGCCTCTGGCCATTGCCGTAATAGGAGGTTTTCTGGCTGCCCTGCCACTTTTACTTATCGTTTTTCCAACCTTATTAAACAAAATTCAATTAAAATCTACTGAAGAATGAAACGCTTAATCTTACTTTTACTGCCTACCGTACTATTTGCCCAACATGACAGCATCAATACTGTGAAAAAAGATAGTGCAGCAACCGCTGCTACGGCCAATTATATGATCAAGGATAGCATCTATTCCTCCGCTCCATTTCAGTTAAAACCCAAGCAGTTTATTATTCCCGGGGCACTGATTACCTATGGTGTATTGGCTACTGAGACCCATTGGTTCAAAAAAATCAACTTTGACACCCGAAATGAAATAATGGAAGATCATCCGACTTTCCGTACCACTATTGACAATTATACTCAGTTTTTACCTGGTGCTACCGTTTTTGCTCTTCAGGCCTTTGGTATAAAGGGGGAAAGTTCTATAAAAAAAGAACTGATTGTATACGCTATGTCTGTAGGAATTTCTACTGCCATTGTAGTTCCTGCCAAAAGATTAACTCAACAGGAAAGGCCTGATGGCAGCAACAATCAGTCTTTCCCATCCGGTCATACTGCTATCGCATTTGCTTCCGCTGAGTTTCTTCGCAGAGAATATTGGAATGTTTCTCCCTGGATAGGCGTTGCAGGCTATGTTGTCGCCACCGGAACAGGAATTCTCAGAATGTATAATAACAAGCACTGGCTGGGTGATGTTGCTGCAGGAGCCGGAGTAGGTATTCTTTCTACAACCTTATCCTACTGGCTTTATGATAAGATTCACATCGGAGGTAAAAATAAAAAAAATCAGGCTTTCATATTTCCAGGTTACAACAATAAGCAATTTTCTATAGGGGTGATAAAACAGTTCTGAGATTAATAGATTGAGATCCACTTCCATTTTGGCTGCATACACCTATCGGAAATAGCCCGGAAAGCTGAACCGGATACAAAACAGCTCTATGATTTCTTTACCTTGTTTATAATTTTCATAAAAAAAATGTCTCAACATTGAGACATTTAACTTACCTTTGTGTCATTGTGAAAGTAATGAATACTCAACAAAGAATTATTGATACTGCGATATCCGTCTTCAATGAGAATTTTTCTGCGACATTTGAAGAGATTGCAGTACGTTGTAGCCTCAACCGCAGGACACTGCATCGGTACTTTAAAAACCGAAACGAATTATTGCAAGCCTGCAATACCAATATGATGAATGCCTGGGAAGACTCAGCGATTAAAGCATTTAAGAGTTCTGCCAATCCCCTGATACAATTACAGAATTTATTATATGCCGGTATTGACAGCGGAACGAAATATGCCTTTTTAATTAAACTGAACGAAGTGGAGCCTACTTATACCTCTGAGGTAAGCAAGGACTATTTAAAGGTAAGAAATGACATATTCAGTACAATACTAACGTTGCAGAAAGAACAGTTGATAGACGGTCAGCTGCCATTAGCATGGATAAGAATTATGTTCACCAGCGTTATCACAGCAACCATCACAGCATACAGATCGGGAGATATTGCTCCCAATGAAATAAAGAAATTAGCCTGGGATTCATTCAGCAGAAGCATAGGTTTACCAATAAATCAACACCCATGATACATTCCTTTTTAATGATAGGCCAATCCAATATGGCCGGGCGTGGCTATGCAAAAGAAGTACCGCTTATCTTTGACGAACATATTAAAATGTTAAGAAACGGGCTATGGCAGATCATGTCAGAACCGATTAATTTTGACCGTCCCAGCTCGGGAGTAGGACTTGCATCATCATTTGCCGCTTCCTGGAGGCTGGATCATGAACAAGATGAAATCGGCCTTATCCCATGTGCAGACGGGGGAACCAGCCTTGACGACTGGGCCGTAGGCAGTGCTCTGTTTGAGAATGCTGTATCACAAGCCAGACTTGCCCATCGGACAAGTGAAATTAAAGGAATATTATGGCATCAGGGAGAAAGTGACTGCTCTCCTGAAAAAGCAGGCCAATATCAGGAAAAGTTTTCTAAAATTATTGATACTTTACGTCAGGAACTCAATATTCCCAAAGTTCCTCTTATTATTGGAGGATTGGGTGATTATTTACCCAACGGAATATTTGGTCAGTATTTTACGCATTACTCCTTGATCAACCGCGAGCTTGAGGACTTTGCACAATCTCATGAAAACTGTTATTTTGTTACCGCAAAAAATCTTACAGCCAATGCTGATGGTGTTCATTTCGATGCACACTCACAAAGATTATTAGGAATCAGGTATTATAGTGCTTATCGTAACCTAAAACACCTTCTGAATCCGACTTCTGATGAAAATACCCTATTGAACAAAATTTACGATCGTCCTTATACCCAAACAGAAAAGATTAAGCTGCTGGAACACGAATTTGCCGTTGGGAATATTGAAAGCAAAGATTATTTAACTCGGCTGACAGCCATGAGACAAGAGTAGAAAAACGCGCTATTAACCCACTATAAAAAAATCCAACATCTTTCTGATATTGGATTTTTTTGATTCTCTATTTTACATCATCAGCAAATCAACAGCAACCGATATTCACCCTCATTTTCCACAGGAGCCCTATGAACACATGGCAATGCCTGTTGTTCCGGATGATCTACAGCAATTCGCCAAAGGTGGCCTACGTCTAGATTAACAGCTTCTGCGTTCGGTTTGGGTTGATAATGAAGATCAAAAAAATATTCTTTGAGGAAGTCTTCAAACTCTTCTTCAGGACCGTCATGTAATTTTTTTAACTGTTCCCGGATTTCAGGAATCAAAATTTTCTGCTCTACCTGATCATTGGAAATGATATCACTTGCAGCTCCATAATAGGTACATAAAAAAGTATCTGTTCCGATGGGTGAACGGTCTACATGATAAGAATACACATCGGTTGAAATGAAGCCAAGTTCTTCATCGCGCTCATAACATTTAAGCAAATTAAGAACCGGAGAAGCTCCAAAATCAGTCAATAGCTGCAAATCATGTAAGATCATTTTTCTTGCTATATCCCCTTCTTCTGATAATTGTAATACTAAAAGATCTTGAGCGGAAACTACCGTTACATTTTCTTTTAACTGAAGTTTTGTGACAATTTCTTTAAAATCTCCGACTAGATTCCTATGCCAGCAAATTGCATTCATAGCTCCCTGAAAATTGGTATTTACAAGTTCTGAAAAAGAAGATACGATCTCTATTTGGCCGTTGTCAGAAAATATATTGCTCATATTTTGGAATAAACAGTATAGCTGCTTAATTTTTTTACAAAAATACGGAATAGGTTATTGAATTACATCAGGAGACAGATATAAAAAAACAGCATTCTCTTGTGGAGAAAGCTGTTTTATATATAAGGTTATTAATTTTCAGTTTTGTTTTTTACTTCTTCAATATTTTTTCTGTTACTGTAGAAGATTTGGTTTTAAGTTTAATGTAATACACTCCTGTCTGAAGAGAAGATAATACCACCTGTTCCTGCATCATATTCAGAGTTCCCTGTTGTACCAGTTGTCCGGTAGCCCCAAAGATCTCATAAGAAACCAAAGGTTCTTTGCTTCTGATTGTAAGTACATCCTGAACAGGATTTGGAAATAATTGTATTCCTGCCTGAACAGCCGTTTCTTCTACTGACATCTGACTGCATACTGATTTAGAATATTTTGTAATAAAAGACTGGGATTTTCCTCCCGTTACATTGACCGTCATCGTATTGACATTATCATTGGAATCTGTAAAAAGCTGGTCATGAAAAAGACCTCCTAATACATAATTTCCATTTTTATCTACAGCAATTGCCGTAAATTCATCCTGAACCTGAAAGTTGCTATGAATCTCTCCGGTACCAATTACAGCTCCTGTATCTTTATTGAAGCGTACTAATAAAGGATCTGATAAATCTGAATTAGGACGCGTCATCGAAAAGCTTCCCCAAACTTCATTCCAGCTTCCTTTAGCAAATGCTATTTCATTTCCGTTAAGTGCAATTTTCCCTTTCAAGAAACGGTAGGCAGAAAAGCTTGTAAGCCCGTCCGGAACTTTTGCCCATTGTACTACTCCATCTGCATTAAGCTTCATCACAAAAGGAGTCTGCCCCTGATAATTCTGTACTGGAAAAGAATAGCTTCCAAAAGTTGTAGGAACTGTTCCTGAAAAATAACGTCCGGAAATATAAATATCTGAAGAGCCCGTACCTTTGATAACGGAATGAATCTCATCATCCATAAATCCCGGTAAGCTGTTATCAAATTCTTTTCTCCATAGCTCTGCTCCGGTACTTCCATTAAAAGCAAGTATATATGCATTTTTTGTAAACGGAATATTATTGTACGAGAAATTTTCCAGGTTGCTGGTGTAGTTTCCAACCATTCTTTTACCTGCCAGATAATATCTATTTAAGCCTTCATCGTAAAGCAGGTTCACTTTACCATCTGTTCCTCCCGCAGTTACTCCACCGGTAATAGGGAGTAATAAAGGAGTTGCAGGTGTCATATTTCCATTGTCATAGTTGAATTTAACCAGATAATACTGAAGTGATGTCGTGAATGTTGAAGGTACTGTAATCAACCCATTCAAATGAGTTCCTGCTCTGAAACCCACAATAGCATGAATATTTTTGGATGAATCCATATACATCATTTGTACATCACAGCGTCTGCTCAGATAGCTGACATCTCCCTGCAAAGGTTTGCTCCAATCCAGTGTTCCGTCAGCAGTTTTATATTTCAGCAGATACCCCGCTTTATGCGCCGGTTCTACTGTCTGATCATAATATGTATACAAAGGCATCGTGTGAGTACCGTCAAAATGCATTGGAACAGCAGTAGGATCTCCGCTGTACGAATTATTATAAAGAGTAGCCATTACATATAACCCGCCATTATTATCTACTTCAATATGCCATGCATTTTCACCATCTTCAGATCCTCCAATAACTGTAGACCATAATGTATTACCCTGACAGTCTGTAGCAAACAACATAAGATCACGAATTCCATAATTAGGTACTGATACACCGTTCAGATTCTGATCTCCATTCCAGACACTTGCGAGATAATAAGTGTTGTTATTATTATCTACAACAATATCCCTAATAGATTCATCAAATTGGTAATTAAACCCCGGATCGGCAGAACCCGATTGTCCACCAGCCTGTTTCGCCCATTGCCACTGGTAAGTCTGGCTAAAAGATAGTACCGGAAGCATAATAAGCAATCTCCACAGTTTGTTTTTTAATTGTATCATATTAATTCATTTAATTATCATATACTATAAAAAACAGTGCTCTCCGAAGAGAACACTGATTTATAAGTTACTAATTTTTAATTAGTTTTCCTTGCAATGATGTATCTCCCGTTTGTACAATAACGATATAAACACCTTGCAGCCAGCTGGAAACTTCCACGTCTACCTCACCGGAAGCCGCTTTCACTTCTTTACGGAATTTGACATTGCCCATGGCATCAAAAACTGTAATCTGTTTTGCCAGTAATTTTTCATCGCCCGTATTATACGAGATTTTCACTTTTTCCTTCGCAGGATTTGGTATCATTTTCAGAGAAGAAACTGCAGTAGCGGTAACGCTTCTTGATGCACTTCTCATACCCATCCAGTCCGGATCTGTCGCTTTGGTACTAAACTTACAAGTTTCATTAGAGAATAAAATCTCATCAGTACCCTGGAAGTTTGGATTTGGATAGAAAGCCAAAGGATTAGCATTCATATCATACACCCCTCCTGCCGGAATTGTAATGATAGACGGAATATAAGTTCCGAATCCACTAAGACTTGAAACATTAAGACTTATTGGCTGGCCTCCTGCGTTGTGAATAACACCGTACACAGCGTAATGATCTCCAACCCACTTCATTCCTTTAATATTTCCTTCAATCTTACAGTCTGTTTCGTATCCACATTCTTTACCCGGATAATAATTCATATTTCCGGATGTATACTGACATCCTAGGTGATTAATCTGTAATTGATAGGTACCTGCTGCTCCAATATATAATGGGAAGATGAAATCATTGTTCCCACTCTGAATACTGTTTCCGAACAACATCCAATCATGATGATCAAATACTCCTTTTGGTCCTATGATATAATTCTTCTCTCTAAGACATTCATCATAGCATCCTGTAGGGAATACCCACATCAGACTCTCAAGACTTAACGGTACTTCTACATAATTGGATACTTTACATCCGCTTGGCGCAGTATAAGTAACCTGGAATACACCCCCTTCATTTACAGTGATTGACTGCCCGGACATTCCATTGCTCCAGTTATAATCTCCTGTAGATGGTCCTGATGCAGTTAGCTTAATTCTATAAGGCTGACAACTCACAAGGCTGTAAGCTATCGTAACCGGTGACGGCGGATTGCTTACTGTAAGTGTAAAGTTTTTAGAACTTGTACATCCTGATGTACCCGGAGTTCTTACTTCAAGAGTATAAACGTAAGTACCTGCAGTTAATGACCCTGTATTTAAAGTGATCGGATAAGGAGCAGAAGTCCATGGTACAACTACCGAACCTGCTTTCTTCCATTGGTATTCTAATGTATTATCCGTTACAAGACCAGTAAGTGTTGTAGAAGATCCCGCACAGATATTAGCCTTACCTGAGATGTTTACATATGGAGCATTTTTAACAGTCACTGTTGCTGCTTTGATACTCATGATGCTTGTTTTACAACCATCAGGTGATACCAATACCGGCCAGTAAGTTCCTGACTGAGTAGGAGTGAAAGCTGGTGAATTTGGTGCTCCCAGCACTGGTTGAGATCCGTTCATCCAGATATATTGGCTGGCAGTTCCCATAGAACCATTAAACACAAGTGTAGGAACAGAACCTGCACAAGCTACCACATTAGTAGGGGAAATATTACCATCAATGAAAGCTTCATTCACGCCAATATTTACAACTGGTGAAGAATACACGCATCCGTTAGGAGTAGTGATTTTTAATTGAACTGTCTTCACACCACTTGTATTATAGGTAACTACAGCGTCTTGTCCTGAAGCTACATATGAAGTACTATCAAAAAACCAAGTATATGTATTGGCAGGGTTGTATCCCGTTGCAGAGAATGTGATTGGCTCTCGTACACAGATTAATGACGGAACCAGAATGTTGGTATTCGGTATTGGAGCCAATGTAACAGTCTGGGTAGTTGTACACGTTGGTTTACCTGGCGCAGACATTGTCATTGTGAAGGTATAAGTACCTGGTGCAAGATTGTTATACGTTGCACTCTGCCCTGTTTGAGTCGGTTGACCCGGACTAGTGAATGTATAAGTAATAGATGACGGATTGATCTCAAATATAGTAGAACTATTGAACAGCGTCACATTATACCCGTTTCCACTACATACTGTACTTACATTGAATTTAGGTTCATAATTCTTTCTTACTTCTATTGCTTTGCTGTACCAGCATGAACCATATCTTAAACGTACAGAAACAATATGTGCTCCTGCAAGATTAGTCTGATACGTAGCTGTAGGCTGTCCCTGAGGAGAAGTTAAAGTAAGTACACTGTCTGATAACCATTCGATTTGATCAGGAGTTCCGTTATATGTTAAACCTGAAGCAGAGATCGTGTTACAACCAGACCATGAAGCAACAAAGTTGATCTGAGGGTCTGTATTACAAGTTCCGCTGCTTGGGCATAGCTGGCTCACATTAATGTTTTGTGAATAAACCACACAACCGTTAATATCTACAGCACGTACTTTATAGACTCCAAAAGCACCTGCACCACCTATGGTATAAGAGTTGGTGGTAGCACCTGGTATTAGTGCATTATTTTTGAGCCACTGCCATGAAACAATATTGGTAAGCCCTGTAGAACTGTTAGCCGTAAGGGTATACGGTGTCATAGTTGTAGGATCACACACCAGAATATTATATACCGGAGAAACAGTAATAATGGTTTCAGGATATACCGTAAATACAGCACTTGCCGTAGGCTCATAATTACATCCGTTAGTACCTTTATATTTTACAGTAACGGTTTGGGAAACATTACTTCCTGAGGTATTGGTAATATAATTGTTATTCGGGAAGCTATATACTCCTGAAGCATTAAATCCGCCAGGACCTGTTGAATAATAACCTCCATTAGCAAATGTGAATATTACTTCTGAAGCTGAAGTAATTGTTCCCTGATTCACAGTGAATGTAAGATTAGAACCTAAACAGATTCCTCCAACATTCGTGAAGCTTACTGTAGGAAGAGTCACTAAAGATATCGGAATACTTATAGTTTTTGATACTCCGCATTTTACAATTCTTAAATTCAGCGTAGTGTTGCTTGTTGAAGAAATTTCGTTGAAGTTTACAGTAATATTATTAGTACCCTGTCCTCCTACAACACTTCCAAAGTTTGAACTTCCAAATGTCCATTCCATAAAGTCTGGAACAATACCGTTGAGATTTGCACTGAACGTCTGAGTGCTACTCGGGCAGAATGGTCCCGGGTTAGGATTGATCATAATCGTATTAAGATCCAATGGTGATACATTGAACGAAACTGGAGCCGACAGACATCCTGCGTTACTCATAGATTTATTCTGTGCAGACACTGTATATGACGAAGCACCGGTATTAAATATAACCGTTACAGAAGATCCTGCATTGCTACCCTGGATGGTTCCGTTAGTAACACTCCAGACAGGCACCATTCCTACATCCACAGAACTGATGGTATACACGTAAGGTTTTCCAGGGCATACTTTCGTTTCTCCTGAAATAGTTCCTGTAGGCGGCTGTGGAATTGGTAATACTTTAATAATTCTTGAATTACTTTCACAACCTCCTCCTTGTTTAACAGCAACAATAGTATAAGTACCTGCTGTTGTAAAAGGATAGGTAAATGGTCCGGATACTAATCCTGATGTGTAAGTAGATCCGCCTGTAGTTACTTTCCAGATAACAGGTACGTTAGGTGTAGCTGTAAATGTCTGGCTTGTTCCCGCACAGATTTCATCCGTACCGCCACTTATTGTTACCGGTTGTTCTACCTCGATATCAATAGTTGCATTTCCTTCACATGATAATAAAGTATTGAAATAAGTAGCCTCAAGGTGATAAGTTCCAGGCTGAGTTGCTGTGAAAACAATTTCATTTCTCTGTTGGGTATTTACCAACTGACCTGCTCCAGGACCGGTTACATTCCAGTTAACTTTAGTGGTAGGCCATTGAGGAATAGAATATGTATACTGCTTACCAGCACATACTTTATCCTGTCCTTTAATTTTTGCATTCTTTAAAATCACGGGGATTTTAATTGTAGTCCACTCTGGACAAGCACATTCAGACATGTACATTACATAACCGAAACCGTCCATTGGATCTACCTGATCCCAAACTACTTCAATTTCGTTACCGTTATTGCTTATGATGTTTCCACCAATAACTTTCCATTGTCCTTTATTACATCCATCCTGTGCATGATACTTCTCTGTACTTCCTTCGCATACCACAGAAGCACAGTCGATCTGTACAGGATATGATTTCACTACCTTGATCTCCTTTTTAAACTTACTCTGGCATCCGCACTTATTGGTTACAGTAAGCTGTATGATATAATTACCAGGATTAGTATAAACATGTGATGGTTCAAAAGCCGTTGAAGTGGAAGTAGCTCCATCTCCGAATTGCCAGAAATAATTGACAATATCCGACCCTCCGTTTTGCTCAGAAAGGTTATCAAAATATACCGTTGTATTATTACATACAGTATAATCCAGATTTAACATTTCAAATTTAGCAATAGGTCTGTTGATTTTTTCAATACAGATGGTCTGTGTTTCCACAGTTCCGTCGTTGTATGTGATAACAGCCTGTAAAGAGCCATTACCTGCCGCTCCCCATGTAACATACGCTAAGGTATTTCCGGTTCCGGAAATTGAGGCCGTTCCTCCTGAAACTGACCATTGTACATTAGAAACGTTAGACCCCTGAACCAGATATTTCACAGGATCTATTGATTTCTCACAGACCCGGAGGCACTGTGAAGAATTGATGTAGGAACTGGCGATTCCGTTGTCAGGGACCTGACCCTCTTTTTCGCCGCGGAATTCCTGGCATCCGACCTCTTCGGTCCATGTAATTCGAGCTTGTGCTTGTAGTACCCAAGGTACCAAAAGCCAACATAGCAGAAGCAGTCTGAAGACATGCTGTCTACCAAAATAGGTGTTGTTTTTCATAGTTATTAAAAAAGTGTTATTAATTTTTTGTCAAATTAATAAAAAAATTAATACAAAAATCATTTAATAGTGAAAAAAATACAATATATCCGCATTGGAATCCAACAATATAGACAAATACATGCTTATATGCTATTTCACCCACATATTAATTATATAAAAAAAATCAACTTTTCATTCATTCCGAAAGTTTCAGACGTATTTTAGACGAATAACATACCACATTTTCACCTATTTTTACATATAATTAAAACCAAAAATTTGATTGAGTTTATTTTTTACTACACAATTGAATTTTATATTAAAAATAATCACATTAAAAACACTAAAAAAACAGGTATTGTTCAGATCAAATCTTATATTCTGAAAACAACTCCTACTGCTATTGATAAGATAGACAAACAAGCGTTTTAAAGTATAGACAACACATCACAAAACACGGTCAAAATTATTTATCGTTATCCATAAAATATATGTATTATTGTGATTAAAAACCGCACTGATGAAAAGAACCTTCACTTGTTTTCTTCTTATCATTTTTTCCCTTCTCTGCCAAGCTCAGAGCAACCAGGCTCAAGCCTCTTCCGATTCCCTGAAACCATCGGAAATACCACAAAAAGATATAGTGGACATTCTCCACAGAGTTCTGCATAAAAAAAGCAATACAGATACAATCCGTGCAGGAAAGAAATTTAACTGGTCCTTGATTCCCGCTGCGGGATACACGCTGCAGACAGGATTTGCCGGTGTTGTGAGTGGTAATATCGGGTTTTATCAGCAGGGTTCTAAAGATCAGAAGATATCAAACATTAGTACAAGCTATACCTATTCTCAATACAAACAAACTATTTTTCCATTATACATCAACATCTGGACAAAAGGCAACAAGATCAATCTTATCAGTGATTTTAAGTACCTGAACTATCCTTCTGAAGTATATGGCTTAGGGGGAAAGAAAATTTCAATAGAAGCCAACTCCAATACGGCCTACACTGTCAACTTTAAATATATAAAGCTGCACCAGTCCATCATGTTTAATCTACTAAAAGATTTTTATGCAGGCGGAGGTATTTATTATGATCAGTTCTGGGGCATTAAAATCACCGATTCATTAGGAACAAGAATCAGCCACCTGCTCTCCAGGGATTTAAAAACCACAGAAAGAGCTTCAGGATTTGCGGTAAAGGCCTTATATGACAACAGAATCAATCAGATCAATCCGCAGAACGGCGAATACCTGAGTGTAACTTACCGTCCTAATTTCACATTTATGGGAAGCCAGTCCAACTGGTCATCACTTCAAATAGATGCCAGAAAATATATCCGTTTCCCGGCAAACTCAGAGAATACACTCGCTTTCTGGGGATTTGCATGGCTCACAACAAGCAAAACAGTTCCTCCTTATCTCATGCTTCCCAGTACAGGCTGGGATGATCAGAACAATACAGGAAGAGGTTATATACAAAGTAGATTCCGGGGTAAAAACATGTATTATTATGAAAATGAATACCGCTTTAGGATTACCCGAAACGGATTGCTGGGAGGAGTCGTTTTTGCGAATGTACAATCATTCTCAGCCGATCTTTCCGATGAATACAAAAAACTTCTTTTCGGATACGGAGCCGGCTTACGCATCAAGCTGAATAAACACAGCAATACCAATTTATCTATAGATTACGGCTTTGGTCAAAATAATTCACATGGGTTCTTTGCAAATATTGGAGAGGTATTCTAGCCTGTTTTCACCATCAAAAACCGTTAGGGCATAGTAATTGTTACAACACTGTCCTGCCTTGGCAATTTCTGCAAAAATGATTACCGCAGGAGCATTGCCAACGAAGATGAAATACTTTATCTTTGTTTTTCGAGGCTTATTATCAATATTTTATTCGAAGATCTTTTTATATGAAAAAAACCAGCATTTTATTTTCCGCCAAAGGACTTGCAGTGGCTACTTTCCTTTCTTTCACTACAGCAGTTTATGCTCAGAAAACAGAAGATATATCCAACCTTTCTGAAAAAACATTAAACAGTATTCTGGAAAAGAACAGATCTTATTACACACAAGGCAAAGTGGCAGATTATATTCCTGAACTGGGAAAAATGGATGCTAAAGCCATTGCCTTTTCAGTGGTTGATAAAAACGGAAAAATATTCAATACAGGTGATGTAAGTAAAAAATTTACCATGCAGAGTATTTCCAAAATCATATCATTAATGGTTGCCGTAAATGAAAAAGGAGAAGCTAATATTTTTGATAAAATGGGGTATTTCGGATCAGACAAACCCTTCAATCATTTTTCAAACCTTGAAACCACGGGCAAACCACTCAACCCCATGATGAATGCAGGGGCAATCCTTACCACTTCGTTAATTTCGGGAGAAGGGGAGAAACCATTCCTTAAAATACTGGACATGGTAAGATACATTACCAAAAACCAAACAATAGATTATAACAAATCTGTTTATGAGTCTGAAAAATCAACAGGACACCGTAACCGTGGGATGTTTTACATCATGAAAAACAGTGGACTGATCTCAGGAAACGAGGATCAGCTGGATAACTATTTCAAACAATGTTCTATTGAACTTACCGCACAGGATCTTGCCAAAATAGGATACTTCTTTGCCAACCAGTGCGTCAGATTCGACGGAGATTCCACCTATAAAAATGCCGATATGGCCAAATTAGTAGAGTCACAGATGCTCACAGCCGGAATGTATGAATTCAGTGGTGAATATTCAAGAATGGTAGGACTGCCAAGTAAATCCGGTGTCGGAGGCGGAATTACAGTAAGTGTTCCCGGAAAAATAGGAATTGGAGTATTTAGCCCTTCTTTAGATCAGCATGGCAACTCACTGGCAGGATATCACATGATTCTGGACCTTGCAAAGCAGTACGGATTGAGTATATTTTAACCTTTAATACTCTGTTAATTTACAGACCGCTGCACAATAATAAAAGCTATTCCCTAAATAAAGCATGTAAAAAGGCTTATTGATCAAAAACATCTTAACGACCAACCTATTCAAAAACAGTAAGTATATCAGACACTTACTGTTTTTTTTGTGAATTTCGGAAATATATTTTAATTATTCATTAAAATATCTATCTGTTTATTTATCAAAAAGATAGATAAAGTTCACAAATAATTCAAATTAAATCACAATATATTGATTAATTTTACATAAATTCGCTTATCCGTTTTATCAGATTGATAAAGGCTATTCTTACATTTTTGGACTCCATCTATAGTATATTATCTTTTTGTAATATACCCAAAAACAAATCTCTCTTTTTTGAAATATTTTATTTTTTATTCCTATATTTGCTTAACATAATTGCAACTATAAATATTTATAATTGCAATTAGAAAGATTGTACCGCCTTATTTCTAATAATAAGAAAATAATAAATATACTTTAATAGCATTTGAACAATTGATGTTTTGTCATTAATAAATCATTATCAAATTACTATTATGAATGAAGATATATTATAATTTTGTTATTTTTATTTCCTCATAACCACAAATCGCAGTATATACGGATGGTATTAGCGTTTTGTAATGAGAAATTATCAACTATTTCAATACCGTAAATGCTATGAAAAACTTGACCAAAATCAGGCTAATGCCCTTTGAAAAGCCGGACATCAACCTTACATCAGACAATCTATTAACAAACAATAGATTATTGAATAATTACCATAAAACGACACACATCGTTAATAATTTAACAAAAACCAATTTTATTATACTGTAATAGAAAGCAACTGCCTTATACCGAAAGGCCTGCATTTTATTATGAATCTCTTGCTATCATTCAATAATTATCACGCCATGAAAAACTTAACCATTATTGGACTAACGCCTTTTGAAAAGCTGGACGTTAACCTTATGCCTAAACTACATCAGGCGGGTGCATTTCCCGTTCTAAGTTTAGGAAATGAGTTAGCGACTGCCCAGGATGCGTTACATCAACTTGATCAGATAGACGTACCATCGTATGGTATTTATTTTTCTAACGACCATTTTACCTCCCTTCAAATTCCTGAAAAAGTAAGGTTCGCTATTCTTCCGTTCGGAATGTCAAAGCCCTTCAATCTGCCTGCTGTTTATCAGGTAAGCAGTTTAGAAGAAGCCAGACAAGCTGAACAATCGGGAGCAGAAGGAATCATTATAAAAGGAAATGAAGCAGGTGGATGGGTAGGCTATGAATCCACGTTTGTATTATTTCAGCGTGTGATCAAAGAAATTCAGAATATTCCGGTGTGGGTACAGGGAGGAATAGGTCTCCATACTGCAGCGGCATCAAAAGCATTGGGAGCAACAGGTATTGTACTGGACAGCCAGCTGGCCCTGTTTCCTGAAAGTTCAGTTCCTAAAGATCTGAAAGAAGTATGCTCAAAACTGAATGGTACAGAAACTAAGGTGATTGCCAACCATCGTGTATTGGTAAGACCCAATTCGCCTGCATTACCTGAAAATGCAACCGCTGAAGATCTGAAACAATATTTTACCGGTCTTGACCTCAGTACATGTTATATCCCTATGGGACAAGACATTTCGCTGGCAACAGACCTGTATGAGGATTTCAAAACCCTGAAAAAATTGATTTTCGGATTCAAAGAAGCCATGCATGGACACCTGAAACAGGCAAAAGCACTGAAGGTAATCAATAAAGACAATCCAATGGCCCAGGAACTGGGTCTGCGTTATCCTATTGCTCAGGGGCCGATGACCCGTGTAAGCGATGTTCCTCTATTTGCCAATGCAGTAGCAGAAGCCGGAGCTTTACCATTTGTTGCCCTATCCTTACTGAAAGGAGAATCTGCAAAGTCTTTGGTAATGGATACCAAAAAACTGGCTGGTGAAAAAACATGGGGTGTAGGTATCCTTGGATTTGCACCGCAGGAGTTAAGAGAAGAACAAACATCTTATATATTAGAAGCCAAACCTCCTGTAGTTTTGATTGCAGGTGGAAGACCGGCTCAGGCTAAAGTATTCGAAAAAGCCGGAATCAAATCATTCTTACACGTTCCCTCCCCTGCCCTTCTGGATATTTTCCTGAAAGAAGGTGCCAGAAACTTCATTTTTGAAGGACGTGAGTGCGGAGGCCACGTAGGTCCCCTTTCAAGTATGGTTCTTTGGGAAAAACAAATTGAACGTATCTTAAAAGAAGATCACCCTGAAAACATCAGTGTCTTTTTTGCAGGAGGAATTCATAATGCATTTTCAACGGCTTTTGTTTCTATCATGGCTGCGCCATTGGCTGCGAGAGGAGTGAAAATTGGTGTATTGATGGGAACCGCTTACCTATACACTCATGAAGCCGTACAAACAGGAGCTATTCAGGAAGAATTCCAGTCGCAGGCTATGCAGGCAAAAGATACGGTCTTATTGGAAACAGCCCCGGGACACGAAACCCGTTGTTTAAATACAGCATTTGCTCACCATTTCAATACAGAGAAAGCGAAACTTCTCGCTGCAGGAATGGATAAAAAACAGGTTTGGGAACAGCTTGAAAAACTAAACGTAGGCCGCTTACGTATTGCGGCTAAAGGTATAGAGCGTCAGGGTGATAAGCTTGTCAGCATTCCTAAAGATGATCAACTAGACTTAGGAATGTACATGATTGGGCAGATCGCAACGATGCACAGTCGTGTGATCTCACTGGCAGCTCTTCATCAGAATATTATAGACAATTACGAACATATTCAGGATGCTGCTCTTCCGGAAGAACCCGTTTCCACAGAAAAACCTCTGGATATCGCTATTGTAGGAATGGAATGTATTTTCCCTGGCGCTAAAAACCTGGAGGAATACTGGAGGAATATTATTTTAGGGAAAGACAGTGTTACCGAAGTACCAGACGAAAGATGGAACAAAGACCTCTATTATAAACCAGATTCCAACGAATCTGATGTATCACACTCCAAATGGGGAGGATTTATTCCTAAAATTGATTTCGATCCACTGGCATTTGGTATTCCGCCACAATCTCTTGCCGCTATTGAACCTACACAGCTGCTAACCTTGTTGGTTGCTAAACGTGCAATGGAAGATGCAGGATATGGTGAAAAAAACATCAACAGAGAAAACATTTCTGTCATTATAGGTGCAGAAGGAGGGAATGACCTTGCCAACAGCTATAGTTTCAGAGGATATTACAAGCAGGTTTTCGGAGAACTTCATGAAGAAGTAAAAGAAGCCTTCCCTCATACTACCGAAGATTCTTTCCCAGGTATTCTTGCCAATGTAATCGCAGGTAGGATTACGAACCGACTGGATCTTGGCGGTAGAAACTTTACCGTAGATGCAGCTTGTGCTTCATCATTAGCCGCAATTGATCTGGCTTGCCAGGAACTTGTATTGGGAAAATCCGATATGGTTCTTGCCGGAGGGGCAGATTTACACAACGGAATCAATGATTATCTGATGTTCTCCAGTACACATGCTTTATCCAGAAAAGGAAGATGTGCTACATTTGATGGTGACGCAGACGGTATTGCTCTTGGAGAAGGTATAGCCATCTTAGTTTTAAAGAGATATGAGGATGCTGTACGTGATGGCGACCGTATTTATTCGGTAATCAAAGGAGTTGGCGGATCCAGTGACGGTAAAGCACTGGGATTGACTGCTCCGAGACAAATAGGCCAGGTAAGAGCATTGGAACGGGCTTATTCCCAGGCGGGTATAAGTGCTGCTTCTGTAGGCTTGGTAGAAGCTCACGGCACAGGAACCGTTGTAGGGGACAAAACAGAATTAAGTGCATTAACTAATCTATTCAGCCGTTCAGGAGCTTTACCGGGACAGACTCATTTAGGTTCAGTGAAAACGCAGATTGGGCATACTAAGTGTGCAGCTGGATTAGCGGGATTAATCAAAGCTTCTCTTGCTGTATATCACGGTGTAAAACCACCTACCCTTCACCTTCAGCAGCCTAACGCTTATTATAATGCAGAAACCAGTCCATTTGCATTCCATGCGGAAAGTGGATTATGGGGTGAAAAGAAACGTTATGCGGGAATCAGTGCTTTCGGATTTGGAGGAACGAATTTCCACACGGTAATTGCCAACCACCCTAAGCAGGACAATTCAATCGCCATGCAGTCATGGCCTTCAGAATTGTTTGTATTCCGCGGAGATACTTACGAAGAAGCCAAAGGACAGTCAAGCCAGATCAAAGCCCTATTAGAAATTAACGATGGTATTCCATTAAAAGATATCGCTTACAGTTTAAGCATCAGCTCAGAAAAGCCTATTCAGTTCAGCATCGTTGCGGACACCGCGGAAGACCTGATGATGAAGCTCGAACTAGTACTGCTAGGGATTGAGACCAAAGACACTTTTACCGTTAATAAAAAAGAGGGTAAAGTGGCTTTCACATTCCCCGGACAAGGTAGTCAGAGAATCAATATGGCTCGTGATCTCTTTGTAGTTTTCCCGGCAATGCGTAAGATTATCGATGACTATCCTGAGCTTGAAAAAGTAGTTTTCCCATCTAAAACCTTTAATGAAGCTGATTTAAAGCAACAGAAAGAAACCATTAAAGATACCCGTCTCGCACAACCGCTTTTAGGAATTGTTGATCTTGCATTGGCTAAATTCCTGGAATCATTGGGTATTATCCCTGATATGCTGGCAGGTCATAGTTATGGTGAAATTCCGGCTTTATGTTTTGCTGGAGTATTTGGAGAAGATAAACTGGTAGACCTGAGTGTTCAGAGAGCTCAATCTATTCTAGACTCCGTAGAAGGTGGAGATCCTGGATCGATGCTGGCAGCAAGTGCTACCGCAGAACGTTTACAGCCCATCATTGCTAAAGTAGAAGGATGTTATCCTGTGAACTTCAACGCTCCTACACAATGCGTTATTGCAGGAAGTACAGAAGCCATCAATACATTACTGGAAATCCTTAAACAAGAAGGTATTTCTGCTAAAAAACTTGAGGTTGCATGTGCATTCCACAGCCCGCTACTCGCAAAATCCAAAGGTTTATATGCTGAGGTTTTAAAAGATGTTCCTTTCGGAGAAATGCAGATCCCTGTATGGTCCAACACCACAGCAGAAGTATATCCGGCGAATCCCGAATCCATAAAAGAAAGACTTACTGATCATCTGGTACAGCCTGTAAGATTTGTAGAACAACTTCAGGCAATGTATAACGACGGTGCAAGAATATTCATCGAAGTAGGGCCAGGAAAAGTACTTACCGGATTGACTAAATCCTGTCTGGAAAAAGATCAGCTGACCTTATATGTTGAAGATAACAGCCGTAATAAATTCAGCCATCTGCTTTGCATGCTGGCACAATATTTAGGAACAGGCCGAAGCTTCAATATTGATAAACTTTTTGATGGCCGAAGCGTTAAGGTTATTAATCTTGACCAACCTGAGCTTTACAAGAAAAGCCCTGCCATCTGGCGTGTTAACGGGCAAACAGCCCACCCAACTACCGGTAATCTGCCATCTAATGGTGCTTTGCCACTTATAAACCCTATTCCCATGAACAATTTTACTACTCAACATCAGGCCCCTGCCACTGAAGCGCAATCAACCGCTGAACGTATGCTGCAGGAATATTTAAACAGCATGAAATTAATG
>JASLCD010000282.1 GCA_030146295.1 Chryseobacterium sp. | reverse complement strand
TAGCCAGCGGAGAAGTAAAAACCAAAGCTGCTATTTTAAACCAAAATGATTTTATCCCCTGGAGAAGAGGAGTAAGTTTGTAAAATGTTTTTTTAATTATAAATATTAATTAGGATTGAAAATGCTTTCTGCGTAGTGCAGAAGGCATTTTCTTTTACCATAGATAAAAAACGCTGTATATTTGGGCATTATTCAAAGACTGAATGATCGGTTTGATAAGAAGGAATTGTGTTAAACTGGCTGATTTCTGATGTATTGATAATAAAAGAGACATATTTACTATTTACAAAAAAACTATGGATAATCCTCTAGAGCTCTATCAGACTATTTTTATATCCGAAGAATTTGAAAATGCCATTTTTCAGCATAAAGACGGAAAAGTATATACTGCTAATCAATATAATATTACAGGAGAACTCAACGTATCAAAAATCGTTGATTATTCAAATGGGATGGTTAGGTTTTATAATAATATAGAAGGCAGGAAAAAATGGGGTGTAATGCAGATAACAGGTTTAGAGATTATACCTCCTGTTTATGATTATATTTCTCCTTTGATAGACGAAACATATTTTAAGATTTTTAAAGGAGATTATGACTGGAAATATGATGAAGAATCCAGTAACCTTTTTTATGACTTTTTATGTGATCACGGATCTTGGAACGGCGATCAGTATAAAGGACGATTAGGCCAGGGAAAGTGGGGCTTAATTAATACTCAAAATCAGATACTCATTCCTGTGGAATACCAGTGGATAGATCTATTGGATAAAAACAGCGTATGCTGCAATGTGGGAGACAGCCCCATTATAAAATGGTACCTGGGAGATGATAAAAAAGATATACTGTCAATAGGCGGCGGATTATGGAAAGTCGTCCATCTAAGCCGTTTTTGGGACATAGAAACCGAATTGGGGCAGTACTATGATGTCATAAGCCAATTCCCTGAAGAATATAAAAAACATACAGGACTTGATTACTATAGTCTTTCCTATGAATCCCAAAAGATTCATCAGTTTTAAGCTTATAGGTTGCTGTCTGTATGAACATGAAAAACAGCAATCGTATTCAGTAGGAACGGGCTTTAGCCGTTTAATAAAAGTAAAAGTACAATAGGCTTCAGCCAAAACTTATACAAAACACATTAGATTTTTTTTTATCAGAATGACAAGTGTAGTATTTTGATTTACAATGATTTGTGAAATTTAGACACAAAGAAAATTACTTCTTTTTTGAAGACTTTCTGATATGAAGCTGTGGAGTAAGCACTACCTTTTTCTCAATAGAAACTCCCGAACCGTTTTCTTTTACGCTTTCTAAAAATACCTGTCCGGCCATTTTTCCCATCAACACAGGAGTCTGGTCTACCGAACTGATCGGAAGTTCCATAAACTGGGTGAAAGGTTCATTGGAAAAACCAATAATAGCGACTTCCTGCGGGATTTTAATGCTTCGTTTTTTCAATTCCTGGCATGCCCCTAGAGCTGCAAAGTCACTGGAAGAGAATATAGCATCAGGAACCGATTTTTTACCCCAAAGTTTTTTGATCGCTTCCGTTCCTTCATCAATGGAGCTGCCTGTAGAAATAATATTGTCTTCTTTTACAGGGAGATGATGATCCGCTAAGGCCTGTTTATAACCATTAAGACGGTTCTGATAAATTTCAAGATTAAGATCGCCGGCAAAATGACAGATATTCCTGTAACCTTCTTTGATCAGGTGTTCTGTCGCCATATATCCTCCGCGATAATCATCAATAGTTACTGTGCTGACACCTGCAATATCCTTTTTACGGTCAAAAAAGATAATCGGAGTATTGGAAGTATCGAGAATATTTCTGATATGGCTGATATCTGTTGTTGTTTTGGATACCGACATGAAAATACCATCTACCTGAGCATTCAGTAAGGTGTTAAGCTGTCGTTTTTCAATATTGACATCTTCGTGGCTCTGGCAAATGATAACATGATATCCCAATGGAGAAAGCTCTTCCTCAATTCCCCTTATTACTGAGGAGAAGAAGTTGGTGTTGATGTAGGGAACAATAATCCCGACATTTTTGGTTTCACCACTTTTCAACGCTTTGGCAAGGTTGTTTTGCTTATAGTTCATTTCCTTGGCCGTTTTACGGACCAGCTCTTTGGTAGCCTCACTTATTCTCGGATGGTCGTTCAATGCTCTCGAAACAGTTGCCACACTTACGTTGAGCTTGTTGGAAATATCATAAATGGTGGCATTTTTCTTATTCATACCGTTTTTTTCTGAGCGTTTTTAAGATGTCTGAATGAAAGACGTTATTGACGTAAATTTAATCAAATTATGGCTATTTGAAAGGAAAAAAGCATTTTTTAAACCGGTTTTATATGGATTATTGGTTATTTTGATTTTTATTGAATTTAAATGCTTGGTTTTGCGGTGGATAGGGTTGTTTTGAATGAAAATAAAATACAATAAAGATCAAAATGGAAGCATCCGGAAAAGTTCTGCTGTTAAATGATTTCCCGATAAAAAAAATCATACAGAGAGGAATAAAAAACCGGAAGCAGTAATACTTCCGGTATATATTGTATGTTCATTTTCATTATGGGATAAGAACAGCTCTTCCTTTGATCTTGCCGTTCCTCATACGATCATAAACTTCATTGGCCTGATCCAGCTTGTACTGCTCAATTTCAATATGAATTTTTTTCTGACGCGCCAGTCCTACAACCTCCATGAGTTCAATTCTGGAACCCCAGTAAGGATTGGTCATGCTTACTCCAAACGGAAGGCCCGACATGCTGTACTGATAGTGTCCGCCTCCTAATCCCACAATGGTAAGATCTCCGTCTAAGCTCACAATTTTGGTTCCCAGTTCAATGGTTGACGTAGCTCCCACAAAGTCAATCACCACTTTAGCTTTTTTGATTCCAGTGATTTTTTGAATCTGTTCTGCAGCATCTGTATCTTTGGAATTAACGGTAAATGTTGCTCCAAGCTCTCTTGCAAAGGCCAGTTTCTCCTCTGTTACATCACAGGCAATGATGGTACTGCCACTTACTTCTCTCAGAATCTGCAACGCGACATGTCCCAGTCCTCCGACACCTATTACCACTACATATTCATCAGGAGTCAGTTTAGGCAGCGATCTTTTAATAGCAGAGTAAGGCGTTAATGCAGCATCTGTAAGCGGTGCGGCAATGATAGGATCTAAATCATAGATCGGAACCAATAAACGGGAAGAGGGGACAAGCATATATTCTGCCATACCGCCATCAAGCCCTAAACCACCTCCATAGGCCATTTCTGACTGGTGATCACAATAGTTTTCTTTGGATTGCTGACAAGGTTTACAATGGCCGCATCCCCATGGGCCATAGACCAGAACGGCATCTCCTTTTTTATATCCTTTAACATCAGGGCCCAGTTCTTCGATCCAACCCGCATTTTCATGCCCTAGAGTAAATACTGAACCTCCTACAGTTCCCTCATCAATAATATGAAGATCAGAATGGCACACCCCGGCGCCTCCGATTTTCAATACAACTTCATCTCCTTTAGGAACTGGTTTTTCCATATCATTGACCACACGGACATCTTTGTGTCCGAAAAAACGTACTGCTTTCATGACTTAAGAATTTAAAACTTATACCTTAAAAATACGAAAATAGATTCTAAATAACGAGCAATTCGCTTGTTAATAAACTAATATATATCAGTAAATCAAGAAATAAATTCAAGTGTTGCTTGTTTAGGAATTCTTACATTAAAAGAAATATGAAAGGTTTTTCATTGCGGTATGATCCGGATCATATTTTGTGATATAAGCACTTATTATATTTGCCCCATTGAAATTTCATATTTCTGACAAATTACAGTATAACCTTCCGATGATTCGGGAGGTTTTTTTGTTTGGTAACAGAAATAGATACCACAAAAAGTCAATTTTCATTAAACAGTGATATGGTTGGCATATGCATTGTTAATGTTAAAACAAGTTATTAAGAGAACTTTTATTTAACACCACATCATTTAACTTATAATTCATTTTTGCACTTTTTACCTCCCAGTTGCTCGGGAGGTATTTTTATGATGTCACACATACATATTACTTCATAAAAATTGTATATTCAGGTGTTCTTTGAATGTTTTCGACAGAACATATTTTCACCTCCTGGGCAACCAGGAGTTTTTTTGGGGGTACTTATAAAACCATATTTTAATATATCTCGTATATCCAATCACAACTCATACTTTTTGAGTTTTCATGGTTATTAGTTTTTATCCTCGGAGAGATCCGGGGATTTTTTTGAAGCTACCGGTTAAGGATCCGGTGACAACTTTCCCGGGAAGAGTGTCCGGAGATTTATTAAAAGACATCGGTATTTTAAATGAAGATTGGTTTTGATACAAAAAGGTATCAGTTGAAAAGCGGGTAATTTAGATTGAAACTTTTCAATATTGGGTATTTAATTGGGGGTGCTTTGAGTAAAGTAATGATTTTCAATGTAAATTGTAGCCCCATCAGGGATCGAACCTGAATCTAAAGTTTAGGAAACTTTTATTCTATCCATTGAACTATGAGGCCTGTTGTAAAAGAAGTACTGCTTTTATTTTCCTAAATGACGTTCTCTGAAATTGTTATTAAAATTAGGAACAAGATTCAATTCATTTATTAATAGGGAAGCTATCCGCTGAACCAACGAAGTTGATTGCTTCTTTGCTGCCTTTGGCATACAGTAAAGTTACGAAAACGCTTCTATAAAAGGGCTATAGGATAAAAGAATCTGC
>JASLCD010000237.1 GCA_030146295.1 Chryseobacterium sp. | reverse complement strand
CGTAATTGGATCAAGCAACGTAAACGCTGTGATGGAAACTGCAGCGAAATTGAACTCTCCTGTAATTATTCAGTTTTCAAATGGTGGAGCTGCATTCAACGCAGGGAAAGGATTAAACAATGACGGACAAAAGGCTGCCATCTTAGGATCTATCGCTGGAGCAAAACATATCCACACGCTTGCAGAAGCTTACGGAGCAACAGTAATTCTACACACAGACCACTGTGCAAAGAAATTACTTCCTTGGATCGACGGATTGATGGATGCTAACGAAGATTTCTTCAAGCAGACTGGAAAATCTCTTTATTCTTCTCACATGTTAGACCTTTCTGAAGAATCTTTAGAAGAAAACCTTGAGATTTCAGCTCAGTATTTCGAAAGAATGGCTAAGCTTCAGATGACTCTTGAAGTAGAAATCGGAGTTACAGGCGGAGAAGAAGACGGTGTTGACAACTCAGATGTTGATAACTCTAAATTATATACTCAGCCTGAAGATATAGCTTATACCTATGAAAAACTAAAAGCTATTTCTGATAACTTCACTATCGCTGCTGCTTTCGGTAACGTACACGGAGTTTACAAGCCAGGAAACGTAGTTCTTACACCGAAAATCCTTGACAATTCTCAGAAATATGTTCAGGAGAAATTCGGAACGGCTGCTAAACCGATCAACTTTGTATTCCACGGAGGTTCAGGATCTACTTTAGAAGAGATCAGAGAGGCTATCGACTACGGAGTAATCAAAATGAATATTGACACAGACCTTCAGTTTGCATATACAGAAGGCGTGAGAGACTATATGGTAAACAATATCGACTATTTAAGAGCTCAAATCGGGAACCCTGAAGGAGAGGAAAAACCAAATAAGAAATTCTATGACCCAAGAGTTTGGGTAAGAAAAGGTGAAGAAACATTCTCTACAAGATTGGTGAAAGCATTTGAAGATTTAAATAACGTAGATACTTTAAAATAAGAACTGTACATTTGTACCAATGTAAAAAGTATTCATAGGAATGCATTTACATTGGTACATTTTACATTTATACATTAATACAAGCAAAAATGGCATTCGACTGGTTTAAAAGAAAAGCAAAAAACATTACCACTTCTACTGATGAAAAAAAGGACGTTCCCAAAGGTCTCTGGCATCAGACTCCATCCGGAAAAGTTGTGGAACATGATGAACTAAAGAGAAATAATTATGTTTCTCCTGAAGACGGATTTCATGTAAGAATTGGAAGTGCAGAATTTTTTGACATCCTTTTTGATGGTGGTAAATTTACCGAACTGGATGCCAATGTTGAAAGTATTGATATCTTAAACTTCAAAGATACAAAACCTTACAAAGACCGTCTGAAAGAAGTAAAAGCTAAAACAAAGCTTACTGACTCTATCAGAAACGCGGTAGGAACTGTAAAAGGAACTGAAATGGTAGTTTCTTGTATGGACTTTGCTTTCATTGGTGGATCTTTGGGTTCTGTAATGGGAGAAAAGATCAGAAGAGCAGTAGATTACTGTATCAAGCACAAGCTTCCGTATATGATTATCTGTCAGTCCGGAGGTGCAAGAATGCAGGAAGCCACTTACTCTTTGATGCAGCTGGCAAAAGTTCAGGCTAAGTTGGCCCAGCTTTCTGAAGCTGGACTTTTATACATCGCTTATCTTTGTGACCCTACATTTGGAGGAATCACAGCTTCTTTCGCGATGACCGCTGATATCATCATGGCAGAGCCGGGAGCACTGATTGGTTTCGCAGGACCAAGAGTAATCCGTGAAACAATCGGTAGAGACTTACCGGAAGGATTCCAGACATCAGAATTCTTACAGGAAAAAGGATTTGTAGATTTCATTGTAAAAAGAACTGAAATTCAGGATACTGTTGCAAAAACAGTTAATTTATTAGCTGTAAAAGCATAGTATCTGTAACAAAAACAATACAATCTCTCTCTAATTAGGGAGAGATTTTTATTTATGAGGACTTTTAAGATATTTTTCAATACCATCAGAAGCATGAGTTTCAAGAAGATTACACGTCTATTGTCACTTATCCTTCCCCATCCTCTTTTTGCCCTGCTGAGCTTTCATGCTACCGTAAAGGCATTTACCATTGCACAGACAAAATTCCCGGAAACAGCTTCTAACAATGGGATCGGAAATGCTTTCAGACATGCGCTGTGGTGCTGCTTCATTATGATGTACTGCTGCAAAGTTTCTTCTCCTAAAAAAGCATTGGATTTTTGCAAAAGAATAACAGATATGCATGAAGAACTATTCCCCAATGAGCCTTTGGAAACCAAGATGGATCTCCACAACAACAAAATCGGAATGGATTATTTCATGGAGCTTCTGCCGGGCATTCACCGTCAGTTTTTTGAAAAAAGCTTCTTTGTAGACGCATTAATCAAAAAAATGGATGAAGCCAAAGTTCTGAAAAATCTGGATGATGATTTTGAAGGACATCTTGTTTATCTGGAAGAATAAATTACTTTTATTTTAAACACTAAGGATCACAAGGAAAATCTAAAAACTTAACGTATATTTTTGTTTGCAAGGGCATTCCATTTAGCAATGTTCTCTGATTGAAATTCCCGTTGTTTAGTGATACCGCCTTCGCGAACGAAAAATCATATACAATTATTAGAATCTTTTGCGGACATTGCGCCCAAAATATATCTAAAGCCAGCAATCCATCATTAGTTTTCTTTCACAGCATAATTACAAAAGACTTTAGTTATTTTTGTGGTTTAAAGTATTTTTGATAAGTTTAAACAATTAAATCAATCAGATGGTTCTCAGCAGAATTTGGTCGGCATTCATTATCATTGCCATTGCCATTGCCAGTATAAAATACGTTTCTTCAGGTCACTACAAAACGATTTTCAATGACATGGTTGTTGGGAAAGGAGGTGACACGGTGAAGATTGCATCACAGCCGATGAACAGTCTCTCCCCTGTTGTAAGAGACAGCCTGATGAAAAAAAATGATTTTGCAGACAGCAGAATTCATTATAAAACAGATTCTTTACAACAAAATGTAAATATTTACCGTGTTCAGGAAGCTGATGGAGTCATCGGAACATCAGAAACCGCTGTCAAGATCTGTCTTGGACTTATCGGAATCATGACTCTTTTTATGGGATTCATGAGTATTGCTGAAAAAGCTGGAGGAATCAACCTTCTAAGCCGTTTGATCCAGCCGTTTTTCTCTAAGTTGTTTCCTGATATTCCTAAAAACCATCCCGCATTCGGGCATATGCTGATGAATTTCAGTGCTAACCTTCTGGGATTGGATAATGCAGCGACTCCTTTTGGATTAAAAGCGATGGAAAGCCTTCAGACCTTAAATCCTAATAAAGATACAGCCAGCAATTCGCAGATTATGTTTTTGTGTCTTCATGCCGGAGGTATGACTTTGATTCCAGTCTCGATCATTGCTATCAGAGCCTCTATGGGATCAAAAACCCCTACAGACATTTTCCTGCCATGTATGATTGCTACTTTTGCAGCAACACTGGCTGCCATGATTATTGTTTCTTTATATCAGAAAATAAATCTTCTCCGCCCTGTTGTAATAGCTTACGTAGGTGGTATTTCAGCAATTATTGCTTTATTGGTACTGTATCTTGTTCAGTTGAGTAAAGATGAACTGGATGATTTCAGTAAAGTATTAAGCAACGGCCTTATTCTCTTTATCTTTCTTGCGATTGTGCTTGGAGCTGTTTATAAGAAAATCAACGTTTTTGATGCCTTTATTGAAGGCGCAAAAGAAGGTTTTACAACCTGTGTCAAGATTATTCCTTATCTGGTCGGGATGCTGATTGCGATTTCATTATTAAGAACTTCCGGTGTTTTTGATGTGATCATTGACGGAATGAAATGGGTAGCCAATGTTGCCAATATGGACCCAAGATTTGTAGATGGGCTTCCAACAGCTTTGATCAAGCCCCTATCCGGTTCCGGAGCAAGAGGAATGATGGTGGATACGATGAGTACATTCGGAGCTGACAGTTTCCAGGGAAAATTGGCAGCAGTCCTTCAGGGAAGCTCAGATACGACATTTTATGTGATTGCGGTCTATTTTGGTGCCGTAGCCGTTAAGAATACAAGATATACCGTAATTGCCATGCTTCTGGCCGATTTAGTCGGTGTTATTACAGCAATTGCATTAGCTTATTTATTTTTCGCTTAATTAAAAGTTGTTATTAACTTTAAACATTAAACTCAAAACATTACATCCATTATGATTACCGATAAAGAATTTACACTAAGACTTATACGTCAATTAACGCAGGCATTAGAAAAACTCATTCTGGATAAACCCGAAGAAAGTCTAATGCAGAAAGAACTGGATTTTGATACTTTGATGAGAGATATCTTCAAGATGAGTTTCACAGAAGTTTCTGCCAAAACGAAGGAAGAAATGATTGCTATAGTGAACGAAAGACAGGAAAGAGACCACAAAGATTATTATGAAATGCTGGGAAATCTTTTCTACTTTAACAGCAGACATGACCATAACAAAGATTTTCAGGATAAAGCAAAGACTTTCTATGAGCTGTATCTTCAGACCAGTGGTATTTTTGCCCTTCCAATAATCAATAGAATCAACGAATTAAAAAAAGCACTTGAATAAAGTGCTTTTGTATTTTTAGAATGTAATTTTATAAGTTCCTGTAGAAGAGGTATTCGCTTTCTCCGCCTTTACATATTTCTTGACCCAGGCTACCGACGTAGATGATACACATGGATCCGAAATGCCTCCTGATCTTCTGGCTGACACTACATTTCCGGCTTTATCTACAGTGTAGGCAATGGTAATGGATCCGCTTGCTGTACAGCTGTGAGAGGGCTGTGCACCTCCTCTGCCCATTGTTCCCGGAATATACCCCGTAAGCTTTCTATCGATCCCCACTTTACTATCTCCATTTCCATCACCTCCTAGAGGATCTCCTGCATTTCCAATCCCATCACCAGTTCCCTGGTTTCCTGCTTTTGTTCCTCTTCCTTTGATCAGGTTCCCAATGGCAGCATTTCCTTTTCCGTCTCCATTTCCTGTTTTTGAATTGGCAGTAGCAGCCCCTGATTTCTTGGTATTTTTAGAAGCGCTGGTACTTGTTGCTTCCTTTTTTTCAGCTTTTTTGGATTCTTCTTTCTTAGGAACTGTTGCTTTTGAATTGTTTCCAGTGATTACTTTTTCCTTTGTTTCTACTTTCTTAGGTTCAGGAGTGGGCGCCGGCTCAGGTTTTACAACGGTTTTTGTTTCCGGAACAGGTGTTTCTGAGGGTTCAGGGGTCACCTCTTCTGTAGCTGCAGCAAGACTTCCCGGCTGCTCAGCAGGCTCTTCAATCCCCTTTCCATTTCTGTTATCCCCGAAGTTGACCAGCATCGTAGTAACGACTTCTGGGTCCTTATCAAGTTCAGGTTTTAGTTTATACAAAAAAACAAAAAGCAAAATAGCAGCCCAGATAAGAACAGAAAGCAGGGCGCTCTTTATTCTATCTTTGTTTTCTTCGTTTCTGTTTGCTGTATAGCTTCTCATCTTAACAGGTAGTTCTTTCCGGAAATCCGGATTTGTTATTTATCTTTAACGGTTGCAATCGCAATGTTAAACTTATGTTTTTCAGCAATTTCCATCACAAAAACAACATCTTTATGCAATGTGTTTTCATCCGCTCTGATCGTGAACGATTTATTGGTCTGCCCGGCTACTTTATCTACAATAATCTTTTCCAGTTCCCCTTTATTGGCGGGGTTGTCATCTACAAAGAATGAACCATCAGGCTTAATGCTTACCGTCACAGGATTGGGTATATTATCGTCAACAGCTCCGGCTTTCGGCAGGTTCACATCAATAGCGCTTTGATTGGCTGCTGAAGATGTGATCATAAAGAATATCAGCATCAACAGGATAACGTCTGTCATCGCTGCTAAACTGAATTCCGGGTTTGCTTTATTTCTTC
>JASLCD010000340.1 GCA_030146295.1 Chryseobacterium sp. | reverse complement strand
CTAAAGCTGTAATTTTTAAAAAGTAATCCTTAGCCTTGTTGAGGTGGTCTCTGTCAAATTCTAAATTGCCATAATAACTATCAATGTAAATGGTTTTTATGGGGGGTAATTCTCTTCTATACCTTTCATCAAATTCTTTTACAACTTGGGTAAGACGAGGATCAAAATCATAAAAATAAACAAATTTTGTAGTCACTAAATCCAGAATTTTGGAAGCGTCCGAATAATCATTTTCAACCATTTTACTTTGATAGTAGTCCAGAAAAACTTTCAGGTAACGTTCTTTATCTGCGTTATAGTTTTCATTTTTTCTTAACCAGACTTTTGCAGGCTCTTCTTTTGGCGGAGGTACTTTTTCAAAATAAAAATTTTCCTTTTTTTCTCTACATGATAATGTGAAAAACGTAATGAATAAGAATATTATTTTCTTAATCGTAGGCATACCTATATTTTTCTACAAATGTATCAATTTCTAATATTGAAAATTATACAATCTTCAATTCAAGGGTTTACCCTTATATGAATCTACAGAAGAATAATACAATTTTGTGAGGTAATTAATAAAAATTATTATCATGAAAAGTAAAATACTTTTGACGCCATTCAAGCTCAATTTTCAAAAAATCTGGGTTGTCGGTTTTCTTTTAAGTTTCCAAATCGGATTCTCCCAGCAAGGAGCGGCGCTGGATTTTGATGGCGTAAATGATTATGTAAACTGTGGAAACATTTTGCCTTTATCTTACACCAAAGAAGCGTGGGTTTATGTGAAAAGTTTAAGTACCCAAAACAACATTATCTCTGGTGGTGATTCAGATGCACGGCACGCTTTCTGGATACCCAACAGTTCCGGTAAGCTTACTGCGGGGCATAACGGGGATTGGTTTGGTGTAGAAGACTCCGTTCCAATGTCTGTTAATACCTGGTATCATGTTGCAGTAACTTATGATGCTGCTTCTACCACACTGAAATTATACAAGAATGGAGTATTGGTGGATACCAATACTGATGTTGATCCTGTTGAAGGGGGAAACATGGTCAGATTAGGCGCTTTTAATAATGCTTCAAATAGTTTTACGGGAACCATGGATGAAGTAAGAATCTGGAATAGAGCCTTGTCGCCCGGTGAAATAGCCAACCATATGAACTGTGAGCTGCCCGGTCCAACAACAGGATTGATTGCCTATTATAAATTTAATCAGGGGATTGGTAACGGAAATAATGCTTCCGTAACAACCTTGCAGGACAGCAGCGGAAATAATTATAATGGGACTCTTAATGGTTTTGCTTTAAGCGGAAATTCCTCTAACTGGATCGGTAATAGTATTATTAATACCGGAACAATTTGTTCAGGTTATTTAAACGTATCCTCAGTAGAAAAAACAAAATTTAAATTCTTTCCTAACCCTGCGACAAACAAATTGTTCCTGAGATCCGACCAACCCATTTTACATGTTGAAATGATTAACCTTCTGGGGCAAACTGTTATAACACAAAACATAAACAGCGTTGAAGCAGAAATCAATTTGTCATCTCTTGCTCCAGCCTCTTATTGGATCAGAGTAAAAACGGAACAAGGCCTTGAGACCATAAAAATCATTAAAAAATAAGGAATCCAAAACCAGAATATGCTCGTCCGGTACTGTACGGTAAAACTAAGATAATCTATATTTTGGTATTTCAGAAACTGGAAATTGATTAAAAGTATGTTAAAAAAAATAGCGCCCACTGTTTTAGTGGGCGCTATTTGACTTTTTCTTTTTTCATATTTTATAAATTTAATGTGCTTAAAACTAGTAAAAAAACAACATGCTATGTATTGGGTGGTATTTTTTTTAATATTTTATCGTTTATTGGTTTAATTATTTAAGTTTAATAAAATATCCTGTTTACATTATTACACACAAATCAGCATTCTTCTTGGGGCATATATTGAAGAAAGTAATCGCAGACCGAGAAGCAGTAAAAACTTTTTCATGATTTACTTTTTCAGACTTGTGATCCGATATCAGTTATCCGACCGTTCAGCAACGTCCTGTTGGCTTGATTAATTATTCTTACGGTACATATGCTAATTCCATGATTTCAGCGTTTATTGTCATCTGAGTATAAAATCATAATAGGAATTACCCCTATTATAGGGAAATATCCAGAAACTACATGATGACAATAGGTAATCAATGATAAAAGGCTTTGGTAATGTCAGATAATGTTATTAGCTTTATGATAAGTTCTGAATGACAATATTATTACACCTCACTAAATTTATTAATCATGAAAAAACAAATCTTCATCGTTGCACTGTCTCTGGGAGCAATGGCCTTAGGAACCCAGCGGGTTATGGCACAAAATTCAGAGCAGGTGAGTACATCAGTAAATATTATTTTATCGGACGTTATTGCAATGGACGTTGGCTCTGTTGCTTCAGAAGGTGCTGTAGATTTTAATTATGGGAGCACAAAAGATTATAATTCATCAAAAAATGTGACCGTTCCCAATAGTTTAGTCATTATTTCCTCCAAAAATTTTGATGTAAAAGTAAAATCTGAAGGAACACACTTTGTAAGTGGCGCCAACGTAATTCCTGTAGATATATTACAGGTAAAAGCCATACCGGGCGGAAGTTTGGTGGGAACCCTGAACGAGGTCACTTTATCTACAGCTGATCAGGTGCTGGTGAGCAATGCAAGTTTAGGGACCAAACAGTCTTTAAATATTGCCTATTCTATTTCGGCGGAAAATGCATCCAAGGTACTTCTGGGCAAGCCACAGGGAACTTACACACAAAAAATAACTTATACTGCCACTGCTTTGTAAGTAAATACCCATCTTAAAATAGAAAAGCCCTCAATACTACAAAAGTATTGAGGGCTTTTCTATTGATGATATGAATAACCCGTGTAGTGATTTTACTACATGAACTTCCTTTTTTCACTACAAAGAAAATTTTATCGCCGCTGTAGATTTGCAGTATACAAAAGACAATAATTAAATAAAAATAAAAATTAAATATTACGATCATGACAAAACAAATTGTAATCACAGCCTTAACTTTTGGAGCAATCATATTAGGAACTAATAATGTTCAAGCTCAAAACACAACGGCAACCACAACGGTAAATATTACCCTGAACGACGTCATCTCTATCGATGCAGGAAGTACTGCAATTGGTAATACGGTTGACTTTAACTATCTTACTGCAGCAGACTACAACTCTGATCAAACGATTACTAAAGCCAACTCTTTAAAAGTTACTTCTACAAAGAACTTTAATGTTAAAGTAAAAGCAGGAGGTGCTAATTTTATGAATGGAACCAACTTAATCCCGGTAAATGTTTTGACTATCAAAGCCGCTACAGCTGCGGGAACAATGGGAGGAACAAAAAGTGCTGTAGTTTTATCTGCAACGGATCAAACTTTAGTAGCAAACGCTCCTCTTGGAAGTGCCTTAACACTGAACCTGGACTATACGATTCCAGCAGCAAAATCATCATCTTCTGATATCTTAGGTAAGCCAGCCGGAACTTATACGCAAACAGTAACTTACACTGCTACCGCTTTGTAATAAAAAAACACATCAATATAAATAAAAAAACACATCAATATATATGCCCTCAGTACCTGAAAAGTACTGAGGGTTTTTCTATTTAAACCCAATGAGTAATCCTGTAGTGATTTTACTACATGAACTTCCTTTTTCCATTACAAAGAAACTTTTATCGCCGCTGTAGATTTGTAATGTTCAAAAGAGAGAACAATTAAACAAGAATAAAAATTAAATATTACTATCATGAAAAAACAAATCGTAATCGCAGCCTTAACTTTTGGAGCAATCCTATTAGGAACTAACAATGTTCAAGCTCAAAATACAACAGCAACCACAACGGTAAACATTACCCTGAACGATGTCATCTCTATTGATGCGGGGAGTACTGCCATTGGTAATACGGTTGACTTTAACTATGTTACTGCAGCAGACTATAACTCTGATCAAACAATTACTAAAGCCAACTCTTTAAAGGTTACTTCCACTAAAAACTTTAATGTTAAAGTAAAAGCAGGAGGTGCTAATTTTATGAATGGAACCAACTTGATCCCAGTAAATGTTTTGACTATTAAAGCCGCTACAGCTGCAGGAACCATGGGAGGAACAAAAAGCGCTGTAGTTTTATCCGCAACGGATCAAACTTTAGTAGCAAACGCTCCTCTTGGAAGCGCATTAACACTGAATTTGGACTACACTATTCCAGCAGCAAAATCATCATCTTCTGATATTTTAGGTAAACCGGCCGGAACATATACACAAACAGTAACTTATACTGCGACTGCTTTATAATAAAATTTTTAGTTTGCAAAGGTTCCCTTTTGCTACGTTTTCAGTAGTTTTGGGAATCTTTTATTATTAAACTATTTATACCATGCACAAGCTTATTCACCTTTTCATTTTCTTTATCATCACAGGGTTTTCTTCACTTCTGGCGCAAAGCATCTCCATGTCGCCTACGCGCTTGTTTTTTACAGGTAATCCAGGAGAAAAAGTAACAAAGACAGTCACGCTTCAAAACAGCTCGGATAAAGACTATGTTTTTAATCTCAACTATAAAGATTGGGTTAGAGAAGAAGACGGAAATAAGGTTTATCTTGAAGCAGGCAGTTCAAAAACTTCCAATGCCTCGTGGGTGTCGACCTTAGAAAACGCTGTAACAGTTCCTGCGAAAAGTACAAAGGAGATTGTAGTAACCATGCAGATTCCGGCAAATGCATCACAGTCTGCCGTTACGAACAGCATGTTGTTTTTTACCCAACTTCCTCAGCAGGCAGATAAGGCGCGTGTTCAGAATGGTATTGGTATTATCACTTTGTTTGAGGTGGGACTTCACATCTTTTATACTCCGCCGGGAAACCATGTAAAAAGTCTGGATATCACCAATATTTCAGAGGCGGGTAATGGGAGTGCAGCCAACAGAAAAGTCGCAGTGAGTATCCATAACGATGGAAACACCATCAATGATGCCACCGTTGAGTTTGAACTCACCAATACAGACAGTGGTAAGGAAATAAAACTGACGCCAATTTCCATCTCCATGCTTCCGGATACCAATCAGGTTGTTCAGTTTTCTTTACCAGAGAATATTTCGGGGAACTACCTTGGCGTGGTTATTATCAAAATGGCAGAATCCAATGATTTACGTGTAGGAGAAAAAAACTTTAAATTTTAAAATTAAGCTTTGAAACAACAGAATGGAATAACAATATCAGTGCTAAGAAGAACAATCTTATTTTTTGTATTTGTTCTGCTGCACTTTTCGGTGGCCTTTGCGCAGGAAAAGAAGGATATTCAAATCCATTTTGAAAATGACAGTGTTGCTGTTGAGAAGGGTTCTACTTTTACTAATTTCCTGGTCATTGAGAATAAAAGTTCTGAAGAGATTATCATCCAGAATATCATCCCTCAGGAAAAATATCCGGGATTGCTTTTCTATCCCAAAAATGACTTTACCTTAGGTGCAGGCCAGTCTAAAAATCTTCCTGTGAAATTGATCGCCAACGTGGATTTTATGAAACTGAGATCCAATGAGATCCAATTTCAGGTTTCGTACACAAGTCCAACGGTTACCAGAACTGAAAATGCCTCGTTCTTCGTTGCGAAAGGCGAGAACAATAACATCGCAGTTTATACCTCCACTTACGAAAATTTCATTAATCCTGCTTTGCCCCAATCCTCAATTCTGCTCACTGTAGAAAACCAAGGATATAGTAAAAGAAATGTTAGGATTGATTTGCAGTCCATTCCCGATGGTTTGGAAATAATGCCAAAACAACAAACCTTATCTCTTGAAGGTCTGGAAAAACAAACCGTTGAGATCAAAATTGCGGTCAGAAAACAGAATACACTTTATCCGGAATTTAATATTAATGCAGCTGTCACAGACCTGCTTGATAATAAAATCGTGGGAAGCAACACGCTCTACCTGGTCATTTTATCGCACAACAGACAAATTGCCCGCGGAAATGAAGCGGTGAGCGGAAGTAATTTTGCGGAAATCAGTTATAACGAAAACAGTTCAGGTTTCAATTATCTTCAATTGAGGGGAAATACAGCATTTCGGGTAACTGAGAATTTAAAATCGCGCTTTAATATTGGTGCAGATTACTATGTTGAAGACGGTCGTTATAACCTGTATGATACCTGGCTGGAGCTGGAGAGAAAAAATACGGTATTACGTTTGGGAAATGTGAATAGCAGCGATTACGATTATCCGGTTTTCGGAAGAGGAGGGAAAGTTGCTGCCAAATTTGGTGAAAATAATCAGATTGAAGTTCTTGCGCTGGAAAATAATTATAATCTGTACGGTACTTATTTCCAACAAACACAAGGATCTTCCATCGTGGGGGCAAAATATGCTTTTGGGAATGCTAAATCTTTCAATGGGAAAGTGTCGTATTTATTCGATCATGACCCGCGCTTTAACATAGATACACAGGTAGCGAACGCGGTAACATCATTTTTAATTAACGATAAACACATCATCCGCACGGAGGTTGGTCTGAGCCATGAAAAAGGCCTACTGAACAAAGATGAAAACGCAGGAGCTTCAATGGGAGCCAATTACGATGGGAAAATAGGAGAGTGGGATCTACAATCTGTCAATTCCTTTGCCACCAAAAGTTATGCAGGGATCAAACGGGGATCCTTTTTCTCAAATCAGAGAATTGGCCGTCAGTTTTCTGCTGCTCAGCGCGCTTTTATACAATATCAGAATTCGCAGATAGAGCCCGAGTTCCTGAGTTTTCAGGATGCATCAGCCCAACCCGGGAACACCTCTAATTTGCGTTATTATTTCAACAGTACAGAAGCTTTGGGATTAGGTTATCAGTTTTCTTTGAAGAAGTGGAATTTTCTATTGTCTCCAAAGGTTGAAAAGCAAAAAACAGCTAATTTTTATACATCGCAGGAGCTTTTTTCATATCGATTGGAGGCCAATATCAGTACTACATTAGGTGCCCATGGATTGAACCTGACGGCGGAATATTCTTATTCAAAAGAGAACAGTAAACCGGACTGGTTCAACAGTTTGAAAGCAACTTTATCATACAGATATAAATCATTTTCCCTCAACGGAACTGCCCAATGGAATGCAACCAGTGTCTTTGATTTAAATTCTTATTATGATGTAAGCCGTAATTTCGCCAACTATAACGTTTATGCCTCGTATAATTTCCAGATGTTGAGTCATAATCTGACCGGATCTTTTTCAGCAGGAGCCTTCTATTCGGAACTGTATAAAAATTTGAACAGCAATATCACCGGTAATCTGGAATATAAGATTTCACCTTCATGGTCTACCACAGGGTATTTTAATCTTTCCGGTTATAAATCTACGGCTGAGTATGCAACCAGTGGCAGCTACTACCAGTTCAGAGTGGGAATTAAAAAATATTTTACCACAGCTACGGCTCTTGGAAATCATAAAGTGTCGTTCCAGTTCTTTGAAGATAAAAATTTCAACGGAATTCTGGAGTCCGGCGAATCGGTACTTGCTAATGAAGTTGTAAAACTGGACAATTATGTAGCGATGACGGATAAGAATGGAAAAGTAGTTTTTCAGAATGTGCCTGAAGGTACTTACACACTGAAGGTAAACGAAAGTGCAGGTGCCCGATTGATGATGGATCCTGTCATTATGGTGCATAACAATATTAACCGTAAAGTGGGCTTGGTAAAAAACATCAGGGTAAGTGGGAAATTAACAGAGATCAAGCAAGCCTACGATGTTCTGGAAACGGATGTAACCGGAATAGTGGTATATGCTAAGGGTGAAGATGGCGCGATCTATACTGCCGTGGTTAACCAAAAAAATGAGTTTGAGTTTTTCCTGAAAGATGGAAAGTACAATCTTTATATTGAAAATGACAAATACAGCTATACACAACCCATCCAAACTATTCAGGTGACAAAAGAAGGTTACTCAAAAACGGTGGTTTTTGAATATAAGAAGAAAGACACTACCATTAAGGTGAAAAAGTTTTAAATTTAAAAGTATGAAAAAGATGAGGTCTTTTCTAATAGGAATTTTTACCGTGTTGTGCGGGTCTACAGTCGCGAAAGCGCAGGATGTGTACCTGTCGGTTCCTGACAATAATATTTTTAACCGGACCGAATTTACCTCAGTACCTACAAGGGTAATGACGAACGCCAACAGAACAAACTGGGATTATGCCTTTTTGGGGTTACTCCCAACGGCTCCTACATTTACTTCTGTTTCCGGGCCCAATTTCACTCATTCTTCTTCCTCACTTACTTTACCAGGTTCCACTCTTATTTGGCAGTTGGAAAGTATGGGCGGGCAGATGCCATCTACCGGACTTTCAGGTTATTTACCAGGTTTTCAGTCGTTCAGTACAAGTGCTGTAAAATGGTTTGAACCGCCATCACTTAGTATCGGGGGAGGATTCAACCGGGGAAATATCAATTTTACATTTAAAATTCCTGCCTCACAATTTAGTGCCAATGCCTTCCGGGCCGGAAATTATTCTATGGATATCACTCAGAATTATAATGACTTCACACCACGTAATTTTAAAACAATTTTAGTTATTCCTTCGTCTATACGATGGATCACAAACTCTTTAACGAAATACATAGAAATATCTTCTCTGAATGACTACCGCAATACAAGCACGCGGGTGTGGGATTTGGGGAATACGGAAATCGCAAACACTGTTGATTTTAATTTTTGGGCGAAAGCTGCAGGCACAAATGTTCAGTTTACTTCTTCTAAAGGGGTTCCGGGAACCAGAAATATAGCAAGCATTAAATTGGGTAGTAATGGAGCCGCGCTTACAACGAAAGCTTTATCTTCCGATTTTCAGAATTTTTCCGCGGCTAATTTCAGTGTTGTAGCGGGAAACAGAAACAGCTTCATTCCTCAGCTTTATGTGTCTGCAGAAGATTTTAAAAACTTCTTTTTTGAAGCCGGAACTTATACGTTTGATTTGAACTTCAATGCCGGAAGTACAGATAATTCAATTAACAGTTTGCAAAATACATCTGTCCAGGTAAAGGTGCTTCCTCTGTCGGAAATCACCATCCCAAGTTCCGGACGCAATGTAAACTTCAATTTTAATACAGCTGCTCATTACACTGATGGTCAGTCACAAATGATTCCCAACCAAATTATGTTGTCCAATAATGAAAATTTTGAGCTTTATGTGAAATCGGACGAGAATTATTTCAAGAAAGGCGGTCTGCAGACCAACATCAATTCTAATATATTACAAATTGGTGTGGATGGAAGCTCTTTAAATGTTCCTTTATCCAAAACGCCTCAAAAAATACTCTTTAACGGAGCACCAGTTTTAGACCGGGGGCTGAACGTAAGATACACTATACCCCCTGTGGGTGCCCAAAGCTTGGTAGGTAAGGAAAATACCACGTACTCTATCAATGTTTATTATAGCTTTACAGCAATTTAACAGTATTTTCTGAAAAAGCTCCTTCTTGTGGAGCTCTTTAGGAGCGATAATCGATCGCAGGATCAGTGCGATATTGATAAATTAACTGCCTTAGAAAAATTCAGAGGCTGTTTGAATTAAATTTTATTAGCTGGTCTGCTGATGTCTGCAATGATAATAATAACATTGGCATTTTCGGTTTTTCTTTCATAATCTTTGGAAGGTCTTCTGGTAGAGTCCAGGAGATGATCTTCTCAACAATTCAACGCTTTTCATGAATTTCTACTTTGCCTTTTGTGCAATGTGGATTTCAGTAAGATAACATATGGGATTTACTATTTCAAGTAAATCCCATATGTTTTTTTTTCTACTAATATGATATTTTTTATAACTTGCCAGCTTCTGGAGAAAGGCTTGAACAGGATGTTTTTTATTAGCACCTCAATATACCCTTTATGTCTTTTTTCAAAAAAATAATTCAAAAAGCTTCTAAAACCTTTGATACTTAATTTATGAATGATTTTATCAACGAACTACAATTAAAAATCGAAAGACTGGAAAATGAAATCAACTTCAAGAACGGACTGATCTCGATATTGTCTCATGACTCAAAAGAGCTGTTTGGAACCTTTCTGTGGCTTACAGAAGAGTTGGAGCAGAATACTATAAGTGAGGAAGATTTTTTTAAGTTGTTACCGCAGGTAAAACGAGATGCTCAGAAGAATCTGCAAACTATTCAGGACAGCATTGCCTGGCTAAAAACACAATACGGGGAATTTAAGATTAAACCCGTTAAAATTATGGTGACGGATCTTTTTCACTATTTGGAAGAAAAATATGCTGCCAGATTAAAAGAAAAAAACATTAAGTTTTATTTTAAAGGAGATCACAATGCATTTCTTACAAGCGACCGCATGTTGCTCGAATATGTTTTAGACAAAATTTTCAACAATGCGGTAAAATATTCCTTACCGGGTCAAGATGTTTGTTTACAGGTGAATACAGAAGATGATCAGGTCAAGCTTTCTATAATCGATTCCGGAACGGGAATACACGAAAAGTACTTACCTTTGATCTACACATATGGTAATCCTATATTTCTGGGAACTGCAGGCGAGAAAGGAGCGGGATTAAGTTTGAAAATTGTAAAAAATTTTATATCCTTGCTTCACGGAAACATTCAAATCATTTCCACTGAAAATAGTGGCACTACGGTTTCCCTTTTATTACGTAAATTTATAGAATGATGGGTTTAAAAGTAAATATTCGCATTGTTGTAGCAGACGATCATGGTATCGTCCGGATGGGCTTGATACAAACAATTAAACGACTCATACCCGATGCCATCATTGCAGAAGTAGAAGATTATAAATCGCTGTACAAACTAATTCTGAAGGAAGAATTTGATCTGGCCATTATGGATGTTAATATGCCCAATGGTACTGTTCAGGAAGCAATAGATTACATAAAAATTCACCAGCCTGCATTAAAAGTGCTAATATTTTCTTCACAGGATGAAGAGGTGTATGGGATGCGTTATCTGAAAATGGGTGCCGGTGGCTATCTCAGCAAGCTAAGCTCCACGGAAGTCATTGAGACCGCTTTAACAGCGATGCTCAGTAAGGGCCGATATATCAGTGATAATATAAAAGAGGCTATTTTTTTAGAATCATTAACTGGTGAGACAAAAAACTCTCCTTTTGAAGCATTATCAGACCGTGAATTGCAAATTGCCAATAAGATTGCAGAAGGTCTTCCTCTTAAAGAAATTTCTAATCAGCTGAATCTTCATTCATCAACGATCAGCACTTACAAAAACAGGTTGTTTGAGAAGCTGAAAATACGATCCATACCCGAATTGGTAGAGATTCTCAGGCTGTATAATCAGTAGATATTTTAATATAAAAATTGGTTATCATTCAATCTGCTCCTTTGTACAGAGCTGTAGTCAGTTATTACTCCCTAAATATCCGGCTAATTGGAACCAAGAATAAAAAACGGCGCCACTGGTCTTAAAGTGGTGCCATTTTGTTGTTTGTAACCAAGACGAGCGTATAATCAAACACTTTTATCAATGATTTGATTTGTTTGAGCAAATAAAAAAGACTTATGTAGCTCACTTTTATTAGTCATTTTCATATACTTTAAACGGCTTGCCATATAATTTAAGTAATTAAAAAAATGGAGATTGACATTGTGAAGAATAATAAAGTTATAGTAACCTACATTTTTAGTGCTTATACTTATGGTTTGATTTTCTTAACTTTGAAAAATGAAAGAAAAGGTAAAAAGAGTTGTTTCAGAATTCAATACTGAGTTAAAACTAAAGGGTTTCCGTGCCTTCCAGATTGAGCAGGACGGCAGTGAAACCCGTGTGTACAGCAGAAAAGAATTCTATAAAATCTGCCTTACAACCGGGAAAAGTAAGATTCATTATTCCGATAAAAGTTTCGAGCAGGAAGGAACTGTGCTTTTTTTCGGAAATCCGCATATTCCCTATTCCTGGGAAACCATTTCAACGACTTATAAAGGGTATACCATTCTTTTTTCTGAGGAATTTTTTAAGAATTCTGAACGCTCTGAAAGTTTACAGCAGTCTTCTTTCTTTAAAATAGGTGGAACTCCCGTTCTGAAAATTACCGAAGAACAAAGACAATTTCTTAACACGATTTTCCAAAAGATGATTGCCGAACAGGAAAGTGATTATGTTTATAAGGATGAGCTGATCCGTAACTACATAAGTCTTATCATTCACGAATCTCTGAAGCTGGAACCTGCAGAGGATTTCGAACAGAATAAAAATGCGGCATCAAGACTATCATCCGTTTTTCTTGAACTGTTGGAAAGACAATTTCCCATTGAAACTACAGACCAATCTCTGCAACTGAAATCAGCTCAGGATTTTGCGAAAAACCTGAATGTGCATGTTAATTATCTCAATCGTGCTGTAAAAGAGATTACCGGAAAATCTACAACGGCTCATATCACAGAACGCATTCTCACAGAAGCAAAAGCATTGCTGCAACACACCGACTGGAATATCTCAGAAATTGCTTTCGCACTCGGATTCGATTATCCGACGTATTTTAATAACTTCTTTAAAAAACAAACAGGCACCAATCCGAAAGCATTTCGTCTGACAGAAGTTTGAATTTCTTAATTTTTGGTTTGATTATCATTACCTGTTAGCATTCCGCTGTTTCTAATTTTGTACAAATAATTTTTAATACAAAATTCAGATATGAAGATAGCAACAACAGTGATGGCTTTGTCCTTTCTTTTCATCGGACAGGCATTTGCGCAGAATAAAAAATCAAATCAAAAAACAATGAATGCAACCGAACAAAACGAACATTATACATTTAAACTAAGCGATAAAGTAACAAGAAAAGCCGTTAACTTCAAAAACCGTTACGGAATAACACTTTCCGGAGATTTATACCTTCCCAAAAATACGGGGAAAGAAAAATTAGCAGCGCTGGCAATCAGCGGACCTTTTGGTGCGGTGAAAGAACAATCTTCAGGTTTATATGCCAATCAAATGGCGGAAAGGGGTTTTGCCGTTATCGCTTTTGACCCTTCTTATACCGGCGAAAGTGGAGGAGAGCCGAGAGATATTGCTTCCCCAGACATCAATACCGAAGATTTCAGTGCGGCAGTTGATTTTCTGGGACTTCAGAAAAATATAGACCGAAACAAAATCGGGATCATCGGAATCTGTGGCTTTGCAACTTTTGCGTTGAATGCGACCATTGCAGACAAACGAGTGAAGGCGGTAGCAACAACAAGTGCCTATGATATTTCAAGAGTGAGCGCCAAAGGATATTATGATAAAATGACTCCCGAAGAACGCACCAAAGCTTTCGAAGCAATGAGTCTGCAGCGTTGGGTTGATGCTGAAAAGGGAAAGCCTGAATATCCGACAACTCATTTACCTGAAAAATTGAACGGTGATGAACCTCAGTTTGTAAAGGATTATTTTGATTATTACAAAAGGCCGAGAGGGTATCACAAACGTTCATTAAACTCCAATAAAGGCTGGACGAAAACCAATTCGATGTCTTTTGCCAACTCGGTGATGTTGAGTTATATCAAAGAAATTTCGCCAAGACCTATGCTTCTGATTGCCGGAGAAAATGCACATTCCAAATATATGAGTGAAGATATTTACAAAATGGCTGCGGAACCGAAAGAATTGATGATTATTCCGAATGCTGTTCACGTAGATTTATATGACAAAGTGGATGTGATTCCTTTTGAAAAACTGGATCATTTCTTCAGAACGAATTTAAAATAATTGAACATTGCAATAGTTAAATCCGCTTGTTAAAATGGCGGATTTAGCGTTTTTATTTTCTAAATATTTAAAATGAGCTTTAACAAAGATATTTTCGCCAGACTTCGGAATGGTGAAACGATAATGCCTGATGATCCTGAAATTCACACATTGCTGCAAGCTTCTTATGAAGTTAAGGAACAACTTAATCTATTAAATACTTCCACAGAACCGAATGATATTTTAAAAATATTAAGTGATATTGTCGGTGAAAAACTGGAAAATGTAACGGTATTTACCCCTGTTTACATCAACTACGGAAAGCATCTCAACATCGGTAAAAATGTATTCATTAACTTTGATTGTACTTTTCTGACTTTGGGCGGAATTACGATTGAAGACGACGTGTTAATCGGCCCGAAAGTTAGTCTGATAACTGAAAATCACCCTTTACAACCTCAGTACAGGAAAGGATTGACAGGAAAATCTATTCATATTAAAAAAAATGCGTGGATTGGAGCCGGTGCAACCATTCTTCCTGGAGTGACGATTGGCGAAAATGCTGTGGTTGCAGCTGGAGCCGTGGTTTCCAAAGATGTTCCGGATAATGTTGTGGTGGGAGGGATTCCTGCAAAAATCATAAAAACAATTGAATGATACAATATTTAATCATCATTCTTTTAGTGCTCAGTCCAACTGTAATCGCACAAAATAAAGTAAATTCAAACAGAATAAAATCAAATAAAATGAATACAAATATTCCTACAATAAGTGATTTTCCGACAGGTGAAGAAAACACTGCTTTTGCACAATATTTTATTGGTAAGTCATATCTGGCGCCTCTTACAAGCAATAAAGATTTAAATGTTCCCATTTCCAACGTTACATTTGAACCGGGTTGTCGTAATAACTGGCACAGTCATACTGGAGGACAGCTTTTGATTGTTGTTGGTGGTGAAGGCTTATATCAGGAAAGAGGGAAACCTGCTCGTCATTTAAAATCTGGTGATATTGTAGAAATTGCTCCGAATGTTGAGCATTGGCATGGTGCAACTGCCGAAAGCTGGTTTTCACATTTAGCAACAAATGGTCATCCGCAAACCAATCAAAATACATGGCTGGAAGCTGTCTCAGATGAAGAATACGCTGAAGCCAACAAAAAATAATTTTCTATAAAGAGCAAAAACAAGTGTCTTCAATGGATAATTATATAACTACCTTTTTTGCACACTTAATTTTGGAAATTTAATTAAAGGCTTTAGAGAAATTAATATAAGATAATAAAAAAAATAACGCCAACTGTATGCAGTTGGCGTTATTTGGCTATTTGTGACCTCGACAGGATTCAAACCTGTAACCTTCTGAGCCGTAATCAGATGCGCTATTCAGTTGCG